>NZ_JBSMVT010000005.1:0-143365 GCF_053760925.1 Enterococcus olivae | reverse complement strand
GCAGCTAATTCTTTTTGTTCAGGGGTTAGGTTGTCTTTTTCTTTGAATGATCCTGTTGTATTGGCTTGTTTGACCCATTTATCAAAAGCTGAGGGGGTTAATTCATATTCCCGAACGATTTCTGCTCTCGGTTTCCCAGCATTGTACAAGTCTACCATTTGTTGTTTAAATTCTTTTGAATAGGTTCTTCTTTGACGTTTTGACATAATTTTTCCTCCAGGTGTTTTCTCTTATTGTACACACCTTATTTTTTCTGTCTAGTCCAGTGTAACCTATCCACCTTTTCCTTTTGCAGCTGCTGTTGCTTCTCGCAGCTCCTCAATATCGTAAATCTTTCGACCAAATAATACCTTCATTAACAGCACCTCCTGTATTTTCGTTACTACATATATCACTCAACCGGGCTGTAATAGCAAGACAAATCGTACATTTTAGGGCTAAAAATTGGGCTTGAATCGGTGTTTTTAGTACCTAAAATTCAGTGATATCAGATACTATGAAACGAAACAAAAATAGCCACATAACCCGTAAACCCTTTAATATCAAGGCTTACAAGGCTATGTGGCGCTTATTTGATGCTATCGGGGGTATCCCCCCTATGGAATTATGCGATTTTTCACACGTGACCCTGGCGCGGTCACCATTTTGAGATCTTGTAGAGATTAGACCACCCCTGGGGTAGTTAGTCTACCATTTTATCAGTTGTTTAGCGTAAGGAAGAAGTTCCTCTATCTTCTCTACGATACGTTTTTGTTCTGGAAGTGGAGGGAGAGGCACTGGGATACTATTTAAATTAGCTTGATTCATCTTTGGTTGCGCTGTTCCAGTAACATATTTCGCCAAGCTAATTGCATTGATATAGTACATTACAAACTCTAGATGAATGTAATCGCCACAATCAATTACGTGGGCATGATTATTAACCCAATATTTTCCTTCGGCTAAGAATGCAATTGGTTTGCTTCGAGTCAATAAGTTTGCTCCATCTTCTCCAATCAACATCAGTTTCTCATCAAAAATAAATTTATCAACTTTGTCGATTACACCGGAAGCACCATAATAATCATATATTTTATCCAACTTTTCTCTTTGTGAAACTGAAAGTGGAATTCTTTCAGAATCTCTATTGATCATTATATCCCCAAACCTAACCCACTTCCAATTCTCCGGAATATCAAATGGGATCTCATCTTCTGTAATCTCAGGAAGTGTCTTTGTCTTTTTAATCTTGCCTTCCTTAATCAGCTTTTTCTTCTCTTCTTGTATCTGCTTATAAAGGTCTTCTGCTGTTCCATCTTCTTCTCGCTGCTCAACCAACTTGCCTTGGATGGCATATTGCAAGATAGACTTTTGC
The DNA here is from genome assembly GCF_053760925.1 of Enterococcus olivae. Taxonomy (NCBI): domain Bacteria; kingdom Bacillati; phylum Bacillota; class Bacilli; order Lactobacillales; family Enterococcaceae; genus Enterococcus; species Enterococcus olivae. Next base: position 142,011 of record NZ_JBSMVT010000005.1, on the reverse strand, counting down.
ATATCCTCCGGGAACTTTTTATTCAGTTCCTCCACTTCAGAATAGGCAACATCATATTTATCTACATAAGGCATCAGCTCTTCAATCTTTGCTACGATGCGCTTTTGTTCTTCTAGTGGGGGGAGGGGGATAGCAATATTTGAAACTTTTTTTACAGATACAAAATTTATTGTTGTTTTTCCTGCTTGTAATAATAAGGTGCGTTTTAGGGTTTTTGCAAATTCATATACATACATAGGATGAACTACACCTCCATATTCATCCTTAATCACTAATCCATTAAATTGTTGATTTGTAGTTAATGCAATATTTGTGTATGCATATTCTCCAACTGATGCAGTACAACAAAGCAAAATGCTATCTTTTGGAACAATACGATCCGAGTTTTTAGAAATAGCTTCTTCACTTATAGACTGCTCAGTATAGTTAATAAACCTGCCTTGGCTTCGAACATCAGCTATGGTAAACCAAGGAATTGTGGCATTATTCCAAAACTTAGGATTACTTTTACTTGGTGTAAAACCATTGATGATATTACAAACCGTCCCCAATCTCACCCATTCCCAACTCTCTGGGATATCAAAAGGACTCTCATCTTCCTGTATTTCCGGTAATTCCTTCTGCTTTTTAATTTTACCTTCTTTAATAAGCTGTTTCTTCTCAGCTTCAATTTTTTCCAATAGTTCCTTCGCAGTACCTTCTTCTTCTCGCTGTTTTACAAGTTTCCCTTGTATGGCAAGTTGAAGAATACTATTCTTCAAGTCCTGTGCATTCATTTAATTACCTCCAAGCATAGAAGTAATCTGTTCTAATACATGATCGATTTCTACATTAAGGGATGCTCGCTTCTCCTGGTATTCTTGAATCAAGTCCATAGGTTCAAGTATCACTTCCTCTTCATGAGGGAATCCACAAAGATCAATATTGTAGCTTCTTTCTACAATTTCATCAATGGTGTATCTCTTAGCTTTTGGAAATCCATCTGCTTCGATTTCTTCCCGGTTCTCCCACCAGTTAATGGCATCGTTGAAATGCTCCAACTTCATCGGTCTGGTCTTGGAGAAGTTCTTATAACCCTCTGGCATATCCACACGATAGAACCAGGTTTCTTTGGTCGGCTCTGTATTATCAAAGAATAAAATGTTGGTTCTAATGGATGTATAAGGTGCAAAGACGCTGTGAGGCATTCTGATCACTGTGTGGAGGTTGAACTCGCTCATCAGCTTTTTCTTGATATTAAACTTTCCGTTATCTGTACCAAATAGGAACCCATCTGGTAAGATGACTGCCGCACGTCCATTTTTCCTTAGTCTGAACATAATCACATTCATAAAGAGGTCAGCTGTCTCAGAACTTCTCAGCTCCGTTGGAAAGTTGACTTTGACGCTGTCCTTTTCGCTCCCCCCATAAGGCGGATTCATAAGAATCACATCAAAAGGCTCCATCTTTCGAAGTTCCTTGTAATCTGTCTCTAGGGCATTACCATGTAGGATATTTGGATCATCAATATCATGGATCAGCATATTGGTGACACATAGCATGTGGGGCAGAGATTTTTTCTCAATACCATAGACAGACTTGTTGTAGATTTCTCTGTTTTCCAGGGAGTTGCCTACCTGTTTATCCAGTTCATTGAGGGCAGAGGTCAAGAAACCACCAGTTCCACAGGCAAAGTCTCCAATTTTATCACCCAGGACAGGTTTTACCACTTTAACCATAAAGTCAGTCACTGCTCTTGGTGTGTAGAACTCACCGGCGTTACCAGCACTTTGAAGGTCTTTTAGGAAAGACTCATAAATGGCACCAAACTCATGGCGCTCCTTGTATTCGGTAAAGTCAATCTCATCAATGATATTGACTACTTGCCTTAGAAGCACACCATCTTTCTGATAGTTGTTGGCATCTTCAAAGGCATAACGAACAATGACCTGGCTCATTGGTGTGTTTTCATCAATTTCAAGATTCTTTAAAGTTGGAAATAATGTGTTGTTGACAAAGTCCAGGAGGGCATCCCCTGTGAGTGCTTCTCCATCTTTTCTGTCTACCGCCCAATCTCTCCATTTAAGTCCTTCTGGAATGATGGACTTGTAGTTATCATTTAAAAGTTCCCATGTTTCTTCTTTTGCATCATATATTTTTAAAAACAAAATCCACACGATCTGCTCAATTCTTTGGGCATCACCATTAACGCCCGAGTCATTTCGCATGACATCCTGGATTCTTTTCACAAAGTTACTAATCGCCATTTTATCTACCTGCCATCTCTATTTATGCGTAATATATTTCGTTTTCTAGCTCCTGTACTGCTTTCAAATAAGCTTCCTTACCACCAAAGGCTTTGACAATCTTCATCGGGCTGCCAATTTTCTGGAACTCTTTCAGTTGAAGCACCTTCGTATCTTCAATCTCCTTGATGCCATCATTGGCATACTTGTCAAGTAGGGCTTCAATAACCTCTTTGGCTACATCTGAATACTTGTAAAGGTAATGCCTTTTCTTCACGTTCTCTGCCCGTTCCTTCTTGGTCAGGGGTGCCTTATCATAGGCTATGTGGCAGATGAGATCAAAGTCATCCAGCTCCGTTTTTCCCAATTCTTGTCTTACCGCTTCAAGAAGCACACCGTCATCCTGGAGTTCATCAATGATGGCTTGCTTCCTTTCAGCTTCTGTCCAGGTGCGCAGGAAGTCATCCAATCTTGAATACTGCTCAAGGATGTTTTTCTTTGTGTAGTCAATAAGACTTTCAGTAATGAGCTTGCCATCCTTATCTACATACTGGACTCTTTCTGATAGAACTTTTACCAGAACATCGCCGACATAATATTTTCTTGGTTTGTCTTCGCCTTCATCATCAAAGGGTGGAGTATCATCGGTTACATATTCGCCATCATCTTCTTTAACACCATCAGTACCTGTATCTTCTCCAGTACCTTCTTCACCTTCCTCTGTAGGTGTTTCAGGCTCATCCACTGGGTCATCACCCCCAAGGTCAATGACCACTTCTGGCTTACCATCAAAGGCAGGATCGGCAAAGAGTCTGCTGGCATTTCTAAAGTCCATGATGGTGAAGTAGGTCTTGCCGTAATCTTCTAGAAGGCGTGTGCCACGCCCGATGATCTGCTTGAATTCGGTCATGCTGTTGATGTTGTTCTCCAGTACAATGAGTTTACACATCTTGGCATCCACACCTGTGGTCATGAGTTTGCTGGTCACTGCTATCACCGGATAAGGGCTTTCTTCATCAATGAAATTTTCCAGCTGCGCTTTACCGATATCATTGTCACCGGTAATCCTCATGATATAACGGTCATTTTCGGCATAAAGATCCTTATTTTCATTGATCAGTGCTTGACGCATCCTCTCTGCGTGTTCAATATCCACACAGAAGACGATGGTCTTGCTGAACCGATCGGTCTTTTTCAGGAACTCGGATATTTTAGATGCCACCACCCGGGTTCTATCGTCAATGACAATACTTCTATCAAAGTCTTTGACGTTGTACTCTCGGTCTTCTATCTCATAGCCATGCTTATCCACTTTGCCCGCTTCTGGGCGATAGCCTTCAAGGTCTTTATCCAGACCGATACGAATCACTTTATAAGGCGCAAGGAAACCATCATCAATTCCCTGCTTTAAGGAGTATTCATATATCGGCTCTCCAAAATAAGTGAAGCTAGAGGCTTCCTTTGTTTCAATTGGAGTAGCTGTACAGCCAATATGTGTGGCTTCAGTAAAGTAGTCCAACACTTTTCGCCAGGCTGATTCTTCTTTAGCACTACCCCGGTGGCACTCATCAATTACAATAAGGTCAAAGAAATTTGGCTGAAACTGGCGATAGGCTTCTTCACCATCATCACCAACTAGCTGCTGATAAAGTGCCAGATAAATCTCATAGGAACTATCTAGATTTCTATTCTGCACCTTGGTCATCTTTCCACTAAAGGGTTTAAAGTCTCCGGTCATGGTCTGGTCAATCAGCACATTCCGATCTGCCAAGAAAAGAATCTTCTTCTTCAGGCCAGACTTCCATAAACGATAGATCATCTGGAAGGTCATGTAAGTTTTACCGGTACCTGTGGCACTAACTACAAGGACACGATTTTGTCCTTTGGCAACAGCATCTACCGCTCTATTAATAGCCACCCGTTGATAATACCGAGGGGTTTTATAATTAGGTATGTAGTAATAAGGCTCCAGCATAACTTTTTCTTCAGTCTCATCAATCCCCTTATCAATTCTGTATCTTTGGTACAGCGCTTCTGGTGATGGGAACTCTTCTAATTTCAGTTCCTTCACTTCACCTGTGATGAGGTTCTGCTCCACAAAGCCATCTCCATTTGAAGCATAGACATAAGGAACATCCAGTGCCTTGGCATAATCAATGGCTTGTTGAAGTCCAGCACCTACAGGCTTTGTATTGTCCTTTGCTTCCACTATGGCTAGAGGGAAGTTGTTTTTGTACGACAGTAGATAGTCAGCACTTTTCTTTCTTCCTCTCGCAGTAATATTTCCACGCAAAATAATACGCCCTGCAGTAAAAGCGTACTCCATCCGTATTTGCTTGTTATTCCATCCTGTATTCTGTATAGCCGGTGTGATATATCTTAATTTGATATCTTCTTCAGACAAATGGCTTTTCCCCATAAACTTTCGCCCCTTTCATTTTATTTAAACGATGTTAATCGAACTTAAACTCCATGATGTCACCGATATTACAATGGAGGCATCTACAGATTTTATAAAGGCTCTCCATGCTTACCGATTCCCCTTTACCGAGACGAGCGATAATATTATAGGTAATGCCGGCTTGATCTTTTAAATCAGTTTTATTCATCTTCTTGTCGATCAAGAGTTTCCAAAGATTATCATAGCTAATCACCATGAATCGCACACCTCCAAGGATGTAAAATATAGTTAAGAATAGTATAACACATTACTAAACGAAATAGAAAGAAAACCTTACATCATCGCAAGATTTTCATGTGAATGAGTTATAGTTCCAAGAGTAGGGAGCGCATCAATACACTGGGCGAATATTGTATTTAAGCCATTTCGTATGGTAAAATCCATTATCGTTGACTATCTTTAAACACCAAACAAACACCAAAAATGAATTAAACCCCACAGAAGTCCGCTGTTTTCGGGCATCGTGGGGTATCAGTGTTTATGTTTTCAAAATAAACGGATATGTTCTTATCCTTGAGCTGTCTAATATATTGAAGGCAGTCTAGGGTGTTACGTGCAAATCGGCTGATGGATTTAGTAATAACCATGTCGATGTTACCATCCATACACTCTGCAATCATACGATTAAATTCGTCACGCTTTTTAGTGTTCGTACCAGAGATACCATCATCTGCAAAGATGCCAGCAAACTCCCATTCAGTATTCTTCTTTATAAACTCCGTGTAGTGTGCAACCTGAACCTCATAGCTAGAATTTTGTTCTTCCGTTTCTGTAGAAACACGGCAATAGGCAGCAACACGAAGTTTCTTTATCTTTTCTTTTGCGGCTGTACTTCCTACCCTTTTACGAGCAGGAATAACCATTATATTTTTCTCTGTCACTTTATTCCTCGCTTTCTATCAGACTGTATAAGTATTCTGCTCGTTCAAAAGGATCCACTGGCATCTTATTATCTGCCTTTTTCATTTTGAATCGTTCTTTGGGAGGGGGAGAGGTGAAAGCGGCAAGCTCTACCACTCGTCCTAAATCCTTTGCACGTTTATCTCTAACTTCTTCAGCTTTATCAAATATCTCTTTATCAATAATTGCTGGATACGTATCATTTCCAAGGTAGTTGACGTTTTTCAAAATGCGCCCCATCACAGAATGTGTCTTTTCAATACCTGCCTGTTCGCCAGCCACTGTAAGGGATAGTCCTGATATGTATTTCTCAAAGAATACCTTTACTTGACCTGCTGCCTTTTCATCGACAGTAACCACTCCATCTTGAATTTTGTATCCATATGGAATATATGCCATTTATCTCACCACCTTTTCTTTCAGGGAAAGACCGCATTTCAAATTGAATGTCAGCTCATCCCTGGAATTTACAATGATGTTCTCTACAAATTCTTCAAATAATTCTTCCGTGTAGTCACCATTAAAATTATCTGCTGACACGTAATCAATGAGGTCCTTTATCTCGTTTGCTCGTAAAATCCCACTCGCGGAATTTGATACAAGGTTTGTTTTTTCAGTTGAAAGATTTTTCATCTCACTATCTAAAACATTTCGTTCCTGATTAAAAAGAGCTGGCTCAAGGAAACCTTTGGCCATCAGTGTAATAAGGGTGTTGCGTTCTTCCATGAGTTGCTCCATTCGCTTATCAATAGCGTCCATTCTTTCACGGTCGCTTTCTTCATCGATTTGGCTAACTGACTTGAAAAGTGGTTCTAGGATTAGCTTGATACTGAAAGCAAGCTTATTCATCATGGTTGTAAATGTGGCTTTGATTTCCCCATCTCGCAAAAACAACATGGAGCAACTTTCTTTATCTTCGATACTGTCTCAACATGTGTCGTGGATAAGGTAAGTATGTAAAATGGTATGTGGAACATAGTGATTTGCTGTAAATGATTTGCTAACTACTTTAGATCTTTATACAAAGTATAAATCGGATATTTTATTATTTTTTCTTTTATATCTTCTGAGATTAGGTCAAAGTATTTGTCCGCTAAATCAGAAAGGGGTTCTTTTTTCATCACCTAATGGGTGATGAAGCAGAATACTTTAAAGACTATTAAATCAATGTTAGGAAAGACTATTAGTAAAACTATGAATTATTCAGGTAAAAGTTAAATTAATACAAAAATAGTGATAAAAAGCCACCCTATTTGCAGCAAGGTGGCTTTTGTACTGTTCATGTTACATATTTTCGCAAAAATCTAAACATTAAAATAAGAGAACATGCAATTTACAAGACAGAAATTGTAAGTTCTCTTTTGATTCAGAATCCGGGACCTTTTGTCCCAGCCTCCTTTTCATACTCTGTATTTAAAACGTATTAATTTATTTATCGGGGAAAACTTTTTTCTTCAATTCCATCAGTACAGTTGTAGATAAGGCCAATCCTGTTGCAATAGCCCAATGCATTAAGCCAAAAGTATCTGGGATTGAGAATACCCCTTTAACAACCGGTAAAAGAGTGATACCATATAGACCTAAACAAGCAATAAAGGCCATTAATATAAATTTGTTAGTAAAGAATCCTGCTTCAAAACTAGTTTGAGTAGTCGAACGCGCAGGGAATACTTGCAATGTTCTAGATAAAATAAGTGTTGTAAAGGCCATAGCTACACTTATCTCAGCTGAATACTGCAACCCAATAAACTGAGAAATGATAACCGCTAGACCGATTAAAGAACCCCGGAATATAACTGTGCTTAAGGTTTTTCCTGAGAAAATAGACTCATCAGGATCTCTCGGTGATTCATTCATGACGTTAGGTTCTCTAGGCTCTAATCCCAAAGCAATAGCAGGAAGGGAATCATTAGCTAAGTTAATAAAGAGTAATTGTAATGCTGTAAAGGGGTTAACCCAATTGAGTAATAAAGCAACTAAAATCGCAATAACAGCACCTAAGTTACCTGAGAATAGGTAAGCAATAGCTTTTTTAATATTACTGTAAACCGTACGCCCGACAGCAACCGCATGAACGATAGATACAAAGTTATCATCTGTCAAAATCATAGCAGAGGCATCTTTAGCCACATCTGTTCCACTACCCATGGCTATCCCGATGTCAGCTTGTTTTAAAGCAGGGGCATCATTCACTCCATCTCCAGTCATTGCGGTCACCTGGTTTTTCTTTTGCCAAGCATCTACGATTCTGATTTTGTTTTCTGGAGTAACACGCGCATAAACTGATATTTTTTCTAACTTGTCCATCAGCTCATCATCGCTTAGCGCGTCTAATTCTTGTCCGGTATAAGCAAGGTCACCTTCCTTGAAAATATTCAAGTCCCGACCAATGGCTCGTGCAGTCGTTTTATGGTCACCAGTAATCATGACAGTTTTAATTCCTGCTTTTTCTGCATCCTGAACGGCGTGATACACTTCTTCTCTAGGAGGATCGATCATTGCAAGTAAACCGACAAAGATTAAATCACTTTCATCTTCAACTTCAATAGTATCTTTTTCAATAGGCTTGTAAGCGAAAGCTAACACACGAAAGGCCTGGTCAGAGAACTTTTCGTTTTGCGCTTTGAGAGCCTCTAATCGTTCTTCTGTTAATTCGACAATTTCACCGTTCAGCTTAATACGTGAGCACAAGTCGAAGATAATATCTGGCCCACCTTTTGTTAAGAGGCGTTTTTCACCATTGATTTCATGCACGGTTGACATGCGCTTTCTGCTTGAATCAAAAGGCAGCTCGAGTAAACGAGGGTATTTCTTACGGATTTCTTCATAGGGTGCATCTTGCTTGTTACTGTAAGCAATTAAAGCCACTTCCGTCGGATCACCGCTCGATTCCCCTTTTTCATCAATATTGGAATCATTCGCTAGTACGGCTATTTGCATGAGGATGCGTTCGGAATCAGACCACGTTTGGCTGTCCCCAGAAAATAAGTGTGTGACACCATTCGGTATATAGGCATCCACGACCGTCATTTTATTTTGTGTCAATGTCCCGGTTTTATCTGTACAGATAACACCTGTTGATCCGAGGGTTTCTACAGCTGGCAATTGTCTGATAATCACATGCTGTTTAGCCATTTTATTTGTTCCAACAGATAAGACAATCGTTACGATGGATTGGAGAGCTTCAGGAATAGCCGCAACAGCCACAGCTACCGCAAACATAAAGGCGTTAACTAATGGAACAGTATAGTCTTGTGAATCTCCTAAGAAGATTCGAACAGCTTGAATAGCAAAAATGAGAATGGATAAAATCAGAATACCAATACCCAGTTTTTTACTGAAATCTTCCAGCTTTCGTTGGAGAGGGGTTTGTTTGGCTTCTGCACTTTGAATCAACTGGGCGACTTTACCCATTTCTGTTTCTTCTCCAATAGCTGTGACAACCATTTTTCCTCTACCGTAAGTGACAAGCGTGCCACTATAATTCATATTACTTCTATCCGCAAGAGGGGCATCTTCTTCCAGCTTAGCAACGAATTTATCTGAAGCAACCGATTCACCTGTTAATGCCCCTTCTACGACTTGAAGAGATTCCGCTTCAATCAGTCTTCCGTCTGCTGGAATATTGTCTCCCGCTTCTAAAAGAACAATGTCCCCTTTGACCAGTTCTCTAGCCTCGACATTTTGTGGACGACCATTTCTAATGACTGTAGTCGTTGGAGTAGCCATTTGTCTTAAAGACTCTAAAGAATCTTCTGCCTTTTTTGTTTGAACGACACTTAAGATTGAATTGATGATAAGCACCGCAAAAATAATGAGAGATTCAACAGCTTCTCCTAATACGATTTGCACGATGGCAACGATAAGCAAGACGATAACCAATGGGTCTTTAAAGGTATCAATGAACATAGAGAGTGTAGACTGTCTATCTTTTCTACTGATTTCATTAAACCCTTGTTCTTCTTGCCGCTTTTTTGCATCCTCCGTCATAATTCCTTCGGTAGAGGTGTTTAAAGACGACAATACCGTTTCAATACTTTCTTTATAATAATCCATTTTCTGTCCTTTCTATGCTTTTGGAGTGAGACAAATAAAGACGCATACGGAAAAACTCACTCACTTCCGTATGCGTCTTACTATTTAATACAGCACCAGCAGATAAATTATCTACGTTTGGTGGCACTGTAGCAGTAAAAAACTGCCAGTTACTCCCGCACTTCTTATTTTAATGTCAAACTTATTATAAATAAGGGAAGGAAAAAAAGCAAGTTAATTCACTGGAGGATTTTATAATGAGGTTAGCCACCTCTAAAAATCCATAAAAAAACGCCACGTGAATTTCATGTTATATTGAAGTTACCACTAACTCTCAATAGACAAGGATGAATTCACATGACGCAAGACCAGTTTAAAACAGTCTCACGAAAAGGGACACACCTATCTTATCAAGAACGTTGTCACATTCAGATTCTCAAAAAAGAAGCCTATTCTCACCGCGCCATTGCCAAGTTATTAGGGCGATCCCCTCAAACCATTCATAATGAAGTGAAAAGAGGCACCATCACGCAACTGAAACGCCAAAAACAAAACGGTAAAACCTACGACTATTCCTACACACTATATGATGCCGATGCCGGACAAGCTAATTATGAGCGTCAACATCTTCACTGCGGTAGGCGACTTAAATGGGCGGATTCCAACGCCTTTATTGACTGGGCAGACGAAAAGATGCTTCAAGAGAAATGGTCCCCCGATGTTGTCGTGGGTTTCGCTCGTGAACATCAGTTGTTTGACGCTGCGATTGTTCCTTGTACAACGACGTTATACCATTGGATCGATAGCGGTGTGATGAAAACTCGCAACTTGGATTTGTTAGAAAAGCTGTCGCGTAATACCAAGAAACGAACGACTAAAGCGCGTCGAAACAAACGTGTCTTAGGACCATCGATTGAAGATCGCCCGAAAGCAATCGAAACCAGAGAGCACTTTGGACACTGGGAAATTGATACAGTGATTGGCAGTCAAGCGGCCTGTGACCCTGTATTGTTGACATTAGTCGAACGTAAGACGCGCTATGAAGTCATTCTGAAACTCAAGAACAAAACGGCTCAGGCTGTGGATGAAGCGATGGACTCTCTGCGTCAACGCGCAGGTGATGCTTTCAACCAACTATTTAAAACGATCACATCAGATAATGGCTCAGAGTTTGCGGGCCTGCATACCGCTTTACAGGATACACTCGACGTCTATTTTACGCACCCTTATGCTTCTTGGGAACGTGGAACGAGTGAGAATCAACATAAAATCATTCGTCGCTTTCTCCCTAAAGGACAACCACTCCAAGCATTATGTGAGGTAAAGTGCCTAAGAATTCAAAACTGGATGAACGATTATCCACGCAAGCTATTAGGCTATCAAACGCCTTATGACTGTTTCGCGAGAGAATTTCACAAAGAACGCCAAGTGCAACAGACGAAAAAACCGGTTAGTGCTTGATACCGAGTCTCACTCGACATGACTTGATTGCTAAGAAGTTGACAAGTGCACGATCGACCAAGGACTGCTCTACCTCAGCTTGTTATCAAGCACTGACGGGTAATAAAATAAGTTAAGTTAGTTGGTAACACACTAAAAAACAAAGTGGCTAACTTAAACTTGAAATTTTCGTTATATATTTATATGAATGTTGCATAAATCATGCCTCCCTTTTTCTCTTCCTACATATATTACCAAAATTCTTCTTAAATATTTTTGTATACGCTATATTTCTTATTCTCTCTCGAATTAGATCTATGATTGTCTCAGTTATTCAAGTATAACCTATTAATAAAATATCAGCTTATTTATTTCCCATTTAGAGAATAAGAAAGCTGTGATCCATAATTGTTAAAAAATATACATAAAAGTGAGACACAAAACGATGCTAATTATATTGCATCGTTCTGTGCCTCTTTCATATTCCGGTTGTGTTATATGTATCTAAGCTCAACCTTATATACTTAAATGGTATATTCTACTTTCCGTGAAGCTGCTTAAAATTCTATGCAATCAGTGACCAAAGATGTTGAATCGTACCATTCTCTAACAGAATAAAAATACCCAAGCCGATAAAAACGACTGGTACGATGACTTTTTCGTAACGCTCAACTACTTCACCAATCATAGGAACCGAAGCCAATCGTTTGGATAAATAACATAAGCTAAAAATCCCAATGATAAAAACAAGGATCACAACCATGACTTCCTGGAGGGACATTCCAGTAAAGTAAGGAATATAAATCCCCAAATTATCTCCGCCAAGGGCAATGGTCAGAGCAACCACACTCGCAACTTCTGACTGTCTATGCGACATCTTTTCTTCTAAGTCCTTTTCATTTACATCTTCATCGATGAAGATAGCCCTAATCCCCAGAATCAAAGGAAGTAAACCAAGTAACCCGATCACCCAATCTTGTGGAATAAAGTTCAGGAAGTACGCTGCAATGAGACTAAAGCCAACGAGCAACCCCGTTCCAATATATTGGCCAATATAAATTGATCGTTGTTTACCCGTATTCATGGTAGAGAAAAGAATCGTTAAAACAACCAAATAATCGATGGACGTAGAGATAAAAACTAACATTGAAGATATAATTATTTCCATAAGCCTCCCCTTTCAATATGTTTATTAGAATTGGTGGTTTTCACACAAACACATCAACTTGGCCAAAGCCAAGGGAGAATATTTAATAAATTGCTTCATATAAAACATCCAACTTTCATATTTTTTTCACATGACTCATATGCTTTCTAAACCAACGTTTATGAAGTCACTTTGTTCCCTCATGAATTATACCATTAAACATACAATGTTTCAGCCACTCAGCTTGCTCATTTTGCTTGTCTTCTGGAAAATCCCGTGCATGGGTAGGAGATCTACTTCTGCGAAACTAACGTTTCTTCTCAAGTAGTGTCACTGTCTCAACATGCGGTATCATATTACTCTTATACAATTTAACAAATCATACTGTAACAGGGGTAAATACTCAATTTCTATCCCCCTATTTTAACTTGTATAAGTCTCAATGTGGGTGCTTAAATCAGTAATATTCGTTTGAATCTTCAGCTGATTCTCTCGCTTCAACACCGGCCATTAAGCCCTTGATCCACACTGGTACATTTTGAAGCGGTGTTCTCTCCTTTGAGTGCTTGATTACATCTTCTAGGTCTTTATCACGTCAGAACCGATCTCGTATATAACATTTGTGGCAGCAGAAATCTGCGGCCTTTTCTTTACTCTCAAAATTCTTCCCACAATAGTAATATACATGCTGGGCTTGAACGTATGGAATAAATAGAATAGCGATGTAATTAATCTGAAATTTACAAAGAAAACCTTGGCTGAACATTTTAATGTATCAAGGGCACTAAAAAGCATGCAGACGGAGGGTATTATCTCATTCATCAAAAGAACTATCCAAACATACAATTTAGAAAATCTTGAAGAGTTATTTTCCATATCAAAAACAGCATATAATCAATTTAATCAAATAGGCTGTTTCAACTTTACAAAAATCCAAAATTTTATCTGTTGATTATGAATGTAATATAACAAGTTTTTTTATTTTAATTTTAATTTTTTAATAATTTATGGATTACAATATTGACAGTTTCCTGGTTCTGCTTGTTTTGCTCCATTTGGATATAATTTTTCTTCAGTATATCCACATTTTTTGCAATTGTAGTGATATGACAGTGCTAATTTAGTAGGGAGGCCACACCAGCTACAAGGTAACCCTTCCTTTTTATTTATCAACTTAAAACCTGGCCATCCACATTTCGGGCAGAGATTGAATATATTCTTAATAAGATTATTAGTAGCAGCCTCAATACTTCTCATTCTAGTTGGATTATATAATGCTCTCATATCAGTTTCTATATATATTTCTCCATCATAAGAATTCTTTAGAGCAAATTCAACCGCATATTCAAGATCCGCTTGATTTGTTATACCTTTAATCATATGATTTTTATCACTTGTAAACTGATTCACTTTTATAACAACTCGATGCTCTGGAAATCCTTTTTCTATGGAAAATTCATAGGCCTCTTGAAAGTTTCTTACTACCTTATGACCATAATTAGTTTCTGTTGTGGTTGTAATGCCACTAATTTCTATATCATTCTCCTTATCAATTAATACTACTATTTCTCGGTTAAATGATACAAATGGAATGACTGGGTGGGGGCCAAAGGAACCTTCACTGGCAAAAGCTAAGGTTTTATCATATAAGCACATAGCTCCCATTGCCTTATGTCTAGCAGCATCATATTGATCACCCATACGCTCTATATCTCCAGTAAATGTCCCAAACTGATCCGTATTAAATCCTTCAGGAACAACAATTTCAATTCCTAATTCATTTTCTAGTATCGGTGATATTACTTCTTCTTTTTTATGCATCGTTGCTAATATCGCTACACGATTTTTGAAAAGAGAGTGAATAATTTTCCTTTTATCCATTAGCTAAACTCCTTCTATATAGATATACTGGGTGTTTTTGTATAATTACTTAACTACTCGAATTTTTTCTAAATATACTATTCCGGCATACCTTGAAGACAAATATTTATTGTATATCTTTTCAGCCACTTCCACAGCTTGTTCTTCACCCTCAATTATTATTTCTATTCTTATATTTTCACCAAACCTGCTAAGTCCTCCAGATATTGACCTCATACCTCGTTGACCTTTCCCTGAGACATCGTTATAAATAGTGTAAGCTCTAATTTCTAAAGACTCTAAATATGTTATTATTTTAGAAATTATTATTCTTTCAGTTATTATGATTACTTTTTCTACCTGTTCTAACAAGTTTAATCACCCCTAGTTAATAAATTGTGAAATCATAGTTGCTAAATGATGGTAAAGTGGGATTCCAAGTATAATATTAAATGGAAATACAATGCCTAAAGCTATGGCTAGACCTAAAGATGGATTAGCCTCAGGGAAAGTATCTCTCATCACTGCAGGTGCAGTTATATAGGACGCACCACTAGCTAAGGCTGCTAATATTGTTGCTCCTCCAGGACTCAAACCAAAAACAGTAGCTAAAATTATGGCGATAGTGGCATGGATAAGTGGTAGGATAATCGCTAATAAAAATGCAATTGGCCTGACATTTTTCAATTCATATAATCTTGAACCGGCAAGTAACCCTATATCAAGCATAAAAATTGTAAATACCCCTTTGAAGATATTATCATAAAATGGCATAAGACTTCTTGTACCTTCAACACCTGAGATAAGTCCAATTAGAAAACCACCAAATATTAATAATGTCGATTTAGCTGTTAAAGAAATACGTAGTATGTCTTTTATGCGATATTCACTTTTATCTGTTTCTGCAGATCGCTTCTTTAAGCCTGCATAACCTAGAATAATAGCAGTAATCAATGCTGCGGTATCCATGAACGGATATAAAGCAGGGACAAACTCCTCAAAATCAGCTCCTATTTGTTGCAGAAAAACTAAAGTTGATGTAAGAGTGACACTACTACATGCCCCATAATGTCCTGCTATCGATCCGGCGTTAGACGAATCAAATCCAAGTTTAGACATTATAATATATACTAGGGTAGTAATGATAATGCCAATAATGACCGCTAGTAAAGCGTATATTAATAATCCCTGAACGCCAGTTTTACTAACTGAAATGCCCCCCTTTAGTCCAATAGATATTAAAACATATAACGTTATAATTGAACCAATAGAATCCGGTATTTCCAAATCTGATTTTACGGAGACTGCAATGACCCCTAGTATAAAAAATAATATCGCTGGAGATGCCATGTTGCTAAAAGCAATTTCTAAAGAACTCATTTTATCACCCTACTTTGTAATGTATTTTATAAAGCTTTTTCTCCTTATTCTTTTAACACTTTAATTACTTCACCTCTTACACAACAAGCAAATTTATGCATTTCATTTGCCAATCAACTTATATTAGATTGTATAGTCTTGGGAAAAAAATAAAAAAACCGACCATTTTAACAGGGGAAGTTATCGCACTTATAGTTAGTGGCGATACTTCCTTACATTAAAAATAGTCGGTTTAACTTTAACTGTTCATTTAGTTTACTCATAAATGGACTTTCTCAGTTCTCCCAGTATATATGTTTATTAAAGCATTATTTTTTTCTCCAAATCAGAAGTTAATTTAAATATCATAACTCTTTCACCATTTCTAGTACTAATATCTGTATGGAAAGATATAACTTCTTCACCAGTTTGTTCTGTAATAATTCCACCTAGTTTATCTCTACCTACCTCAACTAAGTTACCACGGATTTTTTTTATTGACAATAAACCTTCTAGTGTTTCCGAGAGCTTATATTCTGCAGGTGTTAAGATACCCTTTAAGACCACAATGACCATGTCTCTGAGAATGTCAGTCTTAACCGTTACAGACCCTCTACCCAAAAAATCCTTTTCCCATTGAGTTAATGCTCTACTTATTTCGGCTTCTAACTGACCTTTTTTTATGGTTTTCCCCTCCTAATAAAGAAATTCCATATGTTTAATTACCACACGTAGTATACTGTTTAATTTCAATGAAATTTATAAAGACATTCCGTATTTTCATATAGACAATCAAATATTATCATAATGCTAATACATTTAACATTTATAGTGATATTGAAACCATCAAGCTTAAATATTAAAATAAATTATATATCAAACTTATTCTATTGTCAATTTGTTTTTTAACTACTAAATACATGTACTAAAAACTTTAAAAAAAGTACGCACTTTTTTAACATAAACACAAAGCAGCGCTTGAATCCTAATATTTACAATAGGTTTCAAGCTTTTTATGCTTTGCAAGTGTCAAAGACAGGATTAGCACATAATTCTTCTATGGTAAAAATATTTGTACGCCAAATAAAGTTATGGACTAGTTTATAATATAAATTTACGACAAACTGCAATTCTTTTCATTATTTTCTATTGCAAAAGCAGTATTTTCTCTACAATCGAGCAAAATCGCTACAGATATGTACTGCTATTTTGTTGTAAGGTTAAAACATAAAAGCAAAACTCCACCCGTTTTGGCACTTACCATTCACCAGTAATTCATTAGTTCTTTTAGAACACACCCAGAATTCATTAATTTTATTATTTCTGCAAAGTAAACATTCCTGTAAAATCACCGTAAACACGCCATTTCAAAGGGTTCTATATTTATTTTTTTCCATCAGGAAAACCATTTCCACATGTTATATCATCTCAAGCGGAAGCTAAACACAATATCTAACCTATCTCTTCAACCTAAACAAAAATGACCGTTATCTAATCTGTCAACTCAACCCTCCCCGAATCAATACCGTTGACCTATTTCCACAAATAACAAAATAGGCTTTTCAGTCAAATCTGCTGCCAGCAATTTTTATTGCACTAAGTAGCAAAACGCTAAAAAGCCCTTTGTTACGGGGTTTCTTATTATATTATTTCTCCACCCTTGACATCAATACTACACACTCTGCAGTCGTTTTCTACCAATCGTAGCTCCGCTTCTCTTGGGAAAACTTTGCATAAGACGTACATCTACTTACTTCGTAAGCAGTGTTACGGTTTCCACGTGCGCTGTCTGCGGGAATAAATCGACAGGTTGAACGGTATCTGTTGTATAACCTAACTCTGCAAAGTGGATTAAATCTCTTGCCATTGTTGCTGGATTACATGAAATATAAACAATTTTTTCAGGATTCATTTCGCATGCAGCATCGATAAATGATTGTTCTAAACCTTTACGTGGTGGATCGACAAAAATAACATTTGGTGCAATGCCTTCTCTTGCCCATTGCGTCATAATTTTTTCTGCTTTACCGACTAAATAAGTAGCATTTTCAATATCATTTAATTTCGCATTTTCTCTGGCATCATCGACTGCCTCTTTGATAGTTTCCATACCATATACATGATCTACTTTATCAGCAACAGATAAACCGATTGTACCGATTCCAGCATAAGCATCGATTACCACATCAGTTGCTTTCAAATCAGCTAATTCAAAGGCTGTTTGATATAAAACTTCTGCTTGTTGGGTATTTACTTGATAGAATGATTTTGATGAAATTCGGTATGTTTTTCCTAATAACTGATCTTCAATACTGTCTTTTCCAAATAATACTTTTTCAGCTGAACCTAAAATGACATTGGTTTTCTCTTCGTTAACATTTTGTACAACAGAAACCACTTCTGGTAATTCTTCATGAATAATGTTTGCAATTTCGACACCTTTAAAGAATTTTGGCTTACGAGTAACTAACACAACCATCATTTCATGAGAATAATGACCACGTCTAATAATGATGTGACGCATGAATCCTTCGTTGGCTTCTTCATTGTAAGCTTTGATGTTAAAACGTTCTAAAATATTGCGGATAGTTAGGATTGCTTGGTCGATAACTGGATCTTGAATATAAAAGTCTTCAATAGCAACCAATTGGTGGCTGTTTTTACGATAAAATCCAGTGGTTAATTTCCCTTCAATTTTACGAATAGGAATTTGCGCCTTGTTACGATAGCCAAAAGGTTGCTCCATCCCTAATGTTGGTAGTACATTAATTTCTGGCATTTTTGCAACTCTAGTTAAAACATTTTCCACTTGTTTTTGTTTGAACGCTAATTGTTTTTCGTAACTTAAATGACTTAAAGGAGCGATTCCTGTACGTAATAAGTTTTCATTTTCAACAGTTTGACGATCTGGACTCTCTTTGATAAATTTCATAACTTTACCAAAACCGAATTTATTTCCTACTTTTAACACTTTTAGTTCCACGACTTCATCTGTTAAAGCATTTTCGACAAAAAGTGGGTAACCATCTACTTTAGCGATTCCCATCCCTTCATGCGATAGATCGATAATTGTTGCTTCTAATACTTGATTTTTTTCTACTGGGTATTGTTTCATTTTATTTTCCTCATTTCAATTTAAGCTTTTCTACACTTACTGTTAAAAAAACTAGAACATTCTCAAAACGTTCTAGTTTCAAAATGGTATTCATTCCTTTTTATTCACCAATTGTTCCGTCTCCATCAATATCTTCATCCTGAAGTTTTTCTACTTCACGAATAAATTCTTCACTGACTTCGTTTAAGCGATCTAAATCACCCATTACTGCATTGTTAGGAATTTTATCTAAATTGGCCAAAAATTCAATATGTTGATGCAGATTTTCAAAACGCATTGGTGCATCTCCACCGTATTCACCGTCGAGATTAATCATTAATGGTTGACTATTATTTTCCGTCCACACATTCAGATGTGATGTTTTAGTATAAATCAAACGATCATCATGAATATGCTTTCCTTTATTAAGCATCAATGCTACTAAATGAGCAATTTCCAAAATATTCGCTGTTTTTACAATAATTAATGAAAATTTGCCATCATCTAATTTGGCATCCGGAGCAATCTGTTCAAATCCACCCACTGAATTGGTTAGACCTAAAAAGAACATGGAAGCATTACCATGGTATTCACCTTCATCAAATTCAAAGTGCATATCAATAGGTTTAATTCGAGGTAATAGCTCAGCCCCTTTAGCTAAGTAAGCTAAATAACCAAAAACACTTTTTAATTCTGATGGAACCTCGTAAGTTAATTCTGTCAAGTGACCTCCAGCAGCAATATTGATAAAGTAGTTCTCAGAGGCTTTACCAATGTCCATTCTTACTGTCTGATTCTTTAAAATAACTTCAGCTGCAGCCTTAATGTTTCCTCTAGGGATTTTTAAGGCTCTAGCATAATCGTTTGTGGTACCTCCAGGAATAATCGCCATCATTGGACGCTTTTCAAGAGGTGCGATACCATTTACTACTTCGTTAATGGTACCGTCTCCTCCTGCAGCGACAATCAAATCAAAACCGGATTCCCCTACACGTCGAGCTTCCTCTCTGGCAGAAAAAGGTGTTGGTGTAGTTGCAAAAGCACTCGCTTCATATCCTGCTGTTTCTAAAATATCCAAAATGTCCGCTAAATTACTTTTTAAGGCTTCTTTTCCAGATGTAGGGTTGTAAATAACCCGAGCTTTTTTCATGAAATCCCTCTTATCGTTTGCTTAATTCTTCTTGTAGAAGTTTATTCACAACTCCAGGATTTGCTTTTCCACGAGTTGTTTTCATAATTTGACCAACTAAGAACCCAACCGCACGATCTTTTCCATTTTTAAAATCTTCAACAGATTTTTCATTGTTATCCAACACTTCATTGATAATCGGTAATAATTGAGCAGGATCAGATAATTGCACTAAACCTTGCTCCTCTACTACTTTTTTCGCTTCTCCACCATTTGTGATCAATTCACGAAAGACTTTTTTGGCAATTTTAGAACTAATTGTTCCATCTTCTACCAAAGTAATCATTCCTGCTAAATTGCTAGGTGTTAATTTTGTTTCAGCTAGTTCTAATTTTTCACTATTTAGGTAAGCTGAAACTTCCCCCATTAACCAGTTGGATGCTTGTTTCGCATCTGCCCCTTCAGCGATCGTTTCTTCAAAGAAATCAGACATTTCTTTAGTTAATGTTAATACCATCGCATCATACTCTGGTAAACCTAATTCATTGATATAACGTGCACGACGAGATTGTGGCATTTCTGGCAAGCTTTCTCTGATCCGCTCTACCCAAGCGTCATCAATCTCGAAACGAGGAATATCAGGTTCCGGGAAGTAACGATAATCGGAGGAACCCTCTTTCACACGCATCAAGGCTGTTTTATTCGTAGCTTCATCAAAACGACGTGTTTCCTGTTGGATCTCTCCACCAGAAAGCAATACTTTCGCTTGACGTTTTTCTTCAAATGCCAGTCCTTTTTTAACAAAGTTCATCGAATTTAAGTTCTTTAGCTCTGTCTTCGTTCCAAATTTTTCCTGTCCATAAGGGCGTAGAGAAATGTTGGCATCACAACGCATAGAACCTTCTTCCATCTTCACATCTGAAACTTCAGTAAACAGGATGATGGAACGAATCGCTTCTAGGTAAGCATAAGCTTCTTCTGGAGAACGCATGTCTGCTTCAGAAACAATCTCGATCAGTGGTGTTCCCTGACGGTTCAGGTCAACTTGCGAATAGCCACCGATTCCGTGCATATTTTTCCCAGCATCTTCTTCCAAATGGACACGTTCGATGCGGATTTTTTTCTTCTTACCTTCTACTTCGATCTCAAGCCAGCCCTCATAACCGATCGGCTGATCAAATTGAGAGATTTGATACGCTTTAGGATTATCAGGATAGAAGTAATTTTTACGGTCGAAATGTGTATCTTGAGAAATTTTACAATTCAACGCAAGCGCGGCTTTCATCCCAAATTCAAGTGCGGCTTTATTCATGACTGGTAAAACACCTGGATAACCCCAGTCGATAATATTGGTATTACTGTTTGGCTCTGCTCCAAAATGAGCAGGAGCTGGTGAGAAAATTTTTGAATTTGTTTTTAACTCTACGTGGACTTCAAGCCCAATGACTGTTTCGAAGTTCATTATTTATCTCCTCCTAAAATCACTGGTTTTTTCGTATGGAAGTCAGTCGCCTGCTCAAAAGCGTAGGCTGCCTTATACATTGTATTTTCATCAAAATGTTTACCGATCAGCTGCAGACCAACTGGCAATCCTTCTGAGAATCCAGCCGGTAGTGACATTCCTGGCAGTCCCGCCAAGTTCACTGGGATCGTTAAAATATCACTCATATACATCGTGATTGGATCATTGATGTTTTCTCCGATTCCATAAGCTACTGTTGGAGAAGATGGTCCCATGATCAGATCGTATTCTGCAAATACCTTGTCGAAATCTTGTTTGATCAGGGTCCGAACTTGACCTGCTTTTTTGAAGTAAGCGTCGTAATAACCGGCACTCAATGAGAAAGTTCCTAACATGATTCGGCGTTTTACTTCTGTACCGAAGCCTTCACTGCGAGAATTAACATATACATCGTCTAAGCTGTTGACATTTTCAGAACGATAGCCATAACGAATCCCATCAAAACGTTGCAGATTTGAACTTGCTTCTGAAGAGGCGATGATGTAGTATACGGCAACGCCATATTTAGAATGCGGCAAGCTAACTTCTTCAACTGTTGCACCTAAAGCACGGAAGGTATCTGCTGCTTTCAAGATCGATTCCTTCACACCAGCATCAACACCTTCACCTAGATACTCTTTAGGTAAGGCAATCTTCATTCCTTTGATATCGCCAGTCAAACCTGCTGCAAAATCAGGAACACTTGCATTGGCAGAAGTGCCATCTTTTGGATCATGTCCGCTGATCGCATTCAAGGCTAAAGCATTGTCTTTGACATTACGAGTCAAAGGTCCAATTTGATCTAAAGAAGAAGCAAAGGCAATCAAACCAAAACGAGAAACACGACCATATGTTGGTTTCATTCCCACAATTCCGTTGAAGGCAGCTGGTTGACGAATCGAACCACCTGTATCGCTTCCTAAAGAAACTGGTACCTGTCCAGCAGCAACTGAAGCGGCAGAACCACCTGAAGAACCACCAGGAACTTTGGTAGCATCCCAAGCATTTGTTGTTTTCTTAAAGTGAGAAGTCTCTGAACTTCCCCCCATCGCAAATTCGTCCATGTTCAATTTACCAACAGGGATCAAACCAGCTTCATAGACCTTTTCCATTACTGTCGCGTCATAGATTGGGTCGAAGTTATACAACATTTTTGATGCAGCAGTCGTCAAGATATCTTTAGTCACGATATTGTCTTTGATCCCGATTGGAATTCCAGCTAGCACATTGCTTTCTGAAACGCCTTTTTCATCGATCGATTTCGCAAGCTCTAACGCTTTTTCTTCGCTGATAGTAATAAATGATCCTACTTGAGATTCTGTTTCTCCGATTCGGTCAAGCGTTGCCTGAGTCAACTCAGCGGCTGTGATTTCTTTTGCTGCTAATAATGAATGTAGCTCTTCTAAACTTTTGTCATATAATTTCGTCATTATGCTCCTGCCTCCCCGTTGTCGATGATTGCAGGTACTTTAATAAAGCCATTTTCTGATTCAGGAACGTTTCTTAACAACTCGTCACGGTCCCAACCTTTCGCTGCTTTGTCTTCTCTTAGTACATTGATTGTTTCTACTACATTGGAAGTAAAAGGCACTCCCTCTGTATCCACTTCTTCTAAAGTTTCAACCATATCGATGATTTTACCTAGCTGTACAGTAAAATCCTGTAGTTCGTCATCTGAAAACGACAATTTTGCTAGTTTGGCAACATGCTTTACTTGTTCTTCACTGATCGCCATAATATCCTCCTTTTAACTTCTGTGCTCTATCAAGCACTTTGTTTTCACTGTATTGTAGCATTATATTGAAAAGCAATAAATAACTATCATGAATGTTTTCAATAATACTCCTTGGTTTTATCCTTTTTATCTTACTATATTATTGAAAATCAAGCTAGACTAATCCTATTAAAAAAGCTAATTCTTGCTTTGTTCTAAGGCATCTACCATCTGCTGTTCATCCCAGACAGTGATTCCCAGACTTTCTGCTTTGGTCAGCTTGCTACCAGCATCTTCTCCGGCAACGACGATATCCGTTTTTTTCGATACACTGCCTGTGACTTTGCCACCTAGACTTTCAATCTTCTCTTTGGCTTCTTGTCGACTATAAGTCGTCAACTTCCCAGTCAAAACGATCGTTTGATCTTTGAAGGGCGATTCGACCGACTCGAGCTGACGAGTAGTCACACCTAAATAATTGAAGTTCACTCCGGCTTTTTCCAGTTCATCCAACAGTTCATGGACCTCTTCGTTTTCAAAATAGGTTGCCAAGCTGTTAGCGATCGCTCCTCCGATCGTATGCAGGGAAAGGATCTCTTCTTCAGTAGCTTGACTCATCGCTCTAACATTTTCAAAATGCTCCATCAATATTTTAGCGGCTTTAGCACCGACGTGTCGAATCCCCAAACCAAAGATCAGTCGTTCTGCTGAATTACCTTTGCTTGCAGCGATCGCAGTCAAAATATTATTGGCCGATTTTTCCTTGATCTTGTCTAATGTCAGTAATTCCTCTTCTTTGAGGAAATAAAGATCCGCAACATCTTGGACTAAGCCCTTGTCATACATTTGCTCTAACACTCTTGGACCAAGTCCGTCAATATTCATTGCATTACGAGAAACAAAATGGCTTAAGCCCTCTTTCATTTGGGCAGGACATTTAGGATTGATACAGCGTAAGGCAACTTCTTCATCTAAATGGACCAGTTCACTGTCGCAGATCGGACAGTGTGTCGGCATCTCGTAAGACTGACTATCAGTGGGTCGTTTTTCGAGAATGACTTGAGCAACCTCAGGAATGATATCTCCTGCTTTATAAATGATCACCGTATCATTGATCCGAATGTCTTTCATTTCAATATAATCACTATTGTGTAGGCTAGCACGGCTGACCGTTGTTCCTGCCACACGGACCGGTGTCATGACTGCGGTCGGTGTGATCACTCCGGTACGACCGATCGTCCACTCAATATCTTCGACCACTGTCTGTGCTTCTTCGGGAGGAAACTTGTAGGCAGCTGCCCACCGAGGAGCTTTTACAGTATAAGCAAGCTCTTCTTGCAAATGAAAATCGTTGACCTTCACTACCACACCATCGATCTCATACGAAAGCTCACTTCGACGTTCATGAAACTCTTCAATAAATGCCCAAACTTCTTCGATCGTGTGACATAAACGACTCTCTGGATTCGTACGAAGACCGTAACTATCCAACTCCTGCAACATTTCAAACTGAGTCTCTGCTTCAAGTGGTGCGACATCGGCAACCGCATATAAATAGGTACTCAAATTACGCTTTGCAGCAATTCGTGTATCTAATTGTCGTAAACTACCGGCTGCCGCATTTCTTGGATTGGTAAAGACATCCAAGCCAGCTTCTTCTCGTTCTTGATTCAATTTCAAGAAGGACATTTTTGGCATGTAGCATTCTCCACGAACTTCCAATGAAACAGGTTCTCTCAGCTGCAAAGGAATTGATTTAACGGTTTTTAGGTTTTCGGTGATATTTTCTCCGATACTACCGTCTCCTCGTGTGGCTCCGCGAACAAACTTTCCGTTCTCGTAGCGTAGAGAGACCGACAGACCATCGATTTTTAATTCACAGGTATAGGAAACGGGATGTCCGACTGTTTTTTGTACTCGCTGATCGAAAGAAATAAGCTCCTCTTTACTGAATACATCATTTAAACTGTACAAAGGAATCTCATGAACCGCCTTTTCAAAGCCCTCCAGAATGATTCCGCCGACTCTTTTCGTAGGTGAATCTTCCAAAGCCAGTTCAGGATGAGCGGTCTCCAGTTCTACCAATTCCTGATACAAACGATCGTAAACATGATCTTCGACAGTTGGTTGATCCTTCACATAATATTCATACGCATACTGATTTAATTGCGTGGTAATCTGTTTTATTCTTTCAGCAATTGGAACTTCCGTCATTGTGCTAGGCTCCTTTAATTGATTTTTTCAATTGGGGCAAATGCCGCCAGTAATCGTTTGACTCCCTGCTGGGAAAATGCAACATCTAATTCTAAATCCTTGGCTTGACCACTGACACGAACCACTGTCCCTGTCCCCCATTTTTTATGGCTAACTTTGTCCCCCGCTCGCCATTCATTCGCATCGCCGCCGGTTTCCTTTTTACTAGAAACCGTTTTTTGAGCGGGCTGCTGATATACAGGCTTAAAGACTTTAGGGTTGAAGGTTCCTCGCGATTGTACTGGTTGTGTCGGACGCGAGCTGGTACTCTCGAGTAAATCCTCATCGATTTCTTCAAGGAAACGCGAAGCTCGATTGTACTGGGTTCGACCATATAATGTTCGAGAGAAAGCATTCGTCAAGTAAAGCTTCTCTTCCGCACGAGTGATCCCAACATAGGCCAAGCGGCGCTCTTCTTCCAGTTCACTTTCTTCCATCAATGATCGGGAAAGTGGAAAAACATTTTCCTCCATACCAATCAAAAAGACTACTGGAAACTCCAAGCCTTTCGCTGCATGCAAGGTCATCAAGGTCACCTGGGTGGTCTCTTCTTCATAGTTGTCTAGCTCTGAAAACAAGGCCAGATCGTTCAAGAACACGGTCAGTTTGTCTTCTGGCGCTTCGGTCTCATCTTCTGGTTGCTCTTCATATTGCTTATCAAACTCTTTAGTCACCGTCAAAAATTCTTCCAGGTTTTCCAAACGAGCTTGCGATTCTAGTGTATTTTGGATTTTCAGTTCTTCCAAATAGCCACTTTTTTCTAGGACTTCCTCTGTCAATTCAGTGACCGACAAGTAAGGGATCATCTGATTGAACTCATCCATCATTCGTCCAAAGCTTCCTAACTCTTTGCCAGCTTTTCCAGAAATATTCGTCAGTTCGACATTTTGAGCGGCTTCTAGTAGTGGCCAGCCATGCATCGTTGCAAACTGTCGTAATTTGTCTAAGGAACCTGGACCAACACCTCGTTTGGGTACATTGATGATTCGCTCCAAGCTGATCGAATCGTCGGGGTTAGCGATCGCACTCAGATAAGCCAAAATGTCTTTGATTTCTTTACGGTCGTAGAATTTATGCCCTCCGACCATTGTGTAGGGAATATTGGACTTGACCAACATATCCTCGACAGCACGAGATTGCGCATTGGTTCGATACAGTACAGCAAAATCACCGTAATCTCGTCCCTCATCAGCTATTTGATTTTGGATCTCTCTGACAATGAACTGGCCTTCATCGCGTTCAGATTCGCCACGATAATACTTGATTCTAGCCCCTTCATTGTTCTCCGTCCAAAGTTTTTTATCTCTTCGATTACGATTGTTTTGGATCACCTGATTGGCAGCTGATAAAATATTTTGTGTGGAGCGGTAATTTTGTTCCAGTAAAATAACTGCCGCATCTGGATAATCTTTTTCAAAATCTAAAATATTCTGCATGTCCGCCCCACGCCAACCATAAATACTTTGATCGGCATCACCTACCACGCAAAGGTTTCTAAAACGAGCGGCCAACATATTGACCAGTGTATATTGTGCATGGTTGGTATCTTGATACTCATCCACATGGACATATTGGAATTTATTTTGATAAAACGCCAAAGCGTCTGGGTTTTCTTTGAACAGACGAATCGTATTCATGATCAAATCATCAAAATCCATACATTGATTTTGACGCAACTCTCTTTGATACATGTCGTAGCATCTACCTACGATCTGTTCAAAAAAATCTCCCTGAAGCTCTTGATAATCTTCAGGTGTCAGTAAAGCATTTTTCGCATTGGAGATTGCCCCTAAAATCGAACGGGGATCATACTTTTTCGGATCGATGTTCAATTCTTTCAGCACACGTTTCATCAGACTCAACTGCTCTGATGAATCAATGATCGTGAAATTGCGTGAATAACCAATGTGATCGACATCTCTTCTTAAAATTCGTACACACATCGAGTGGAAGGTCGATACCCAGACATTCTCACCGTCAGGACCAAGCAAACTTTTGACACGTTCCTTCATTTCTTTGGCTGCTTTATTTGTAAAAGTTATCGCCAGGATATTCCAGGGATTGACTTCTTTTTCTTCGATCAAATAGGCAATTCGATGCGTGAGTACGCGTGTTTTTCCACTTCCGGCTCCTGCCATCAGCAATAGTGGACCTTCCGTATACATCACCGCTTCTTTTTGCATAGGATTCATACCATTTAACAATCTTTCTTTGGATGACATTCAATCAACATCCTTTCTTTCTCAATCCTCCCAATTATAGCATTTTCCTTGATTTCAGAAAACCGAACACGCCGATTTACATTGAATCTTTTAGAGAAAACAAAAAAACAGCTGTACGAAAAGCTCGCACAGCTATTTTTCTACTTTTATTTTCTTGGATAGAAACCAGATGGTGTGTCGCTGGTATCGATCATGATATTTTTTGTTTGGGTATAGGCATCAAGCATCGATTTGTAGGTCTCACGGCCAATCCCAGACTTTTTATACCCGCCAAATGGTGCCCCAGCAGGAATCTGGTTATAGGTATTGACCCATACACGACCAGTTTCCAACGCTCGGCTAGCAATCAAAGCGGTGTTGAGATCTGCTGTCCAGACACCACCACCTAATCCATAAATAGAATCGTTGGCCATCTCGATAACTTCATCGATGGTATCGAATTTAATGACGACTGCCACCGGACCAAAAATTTCTTCCTTTGCGACACGCATGTCATTGGTCACATCCGTCAACAAGGTTGGTTCTACAAAGTAACCTTTTTCAAGTCCATCAGAAGTGATTCTTTTACCGCCAGCTTTTACGACAGCGCCTTCTTCTTTGCCAATCTCAATATATTTCAGAATCGTGTCCACTTGATTCTCATTGATTTGTGCTCCCATCTGGACATCCTCTTCCCAAGGCAAGCCGACTTTGACTTTTCCAAACTGTTCTGCCAAATCTTCTACAAATTTGTCATGGATCCCAGACTGAACAAAGATTCGAGAACCGGCACAGCAAACTTGTCCTTGATTGAACAGAATACCTAGCTGCGCTCCGTCGATCGCTTTTTCATACGGCATATCATCAAAGAAAATATTAGCTGATTTTCCACCTAATTCCAATGTTGCTGGAACCAGTCGTTTCGCTGCCGAGATCGCCACATTATAGCCAATCTCTGTTGAGCCAGTGAAAGCCAGCTTATCTATATCCTCGTGATGCAGCATGTATTCTCCAGACTTCGAACCTTTTCCAGTTATGACATTTAGTACACCCGCTGGTAAGATATCCTCTAGCAAACGAGCCAACTCTAAAATGCTGAGCGAGGTTGTTGACGAAGGATGGATCACGATAGTATTTCCGGCAGCTAATGCTGGAGCAATCTTCCAAGCTGCCATCAAGAACGGAAAATTCCATGGAATGATCTGACCAACTACGCCGATCGGCTCTTTTAAGTTGAGTGTCAGCATCTCTTCGGTCAACTGTTGAGCAGTACCTTCTTCTGAACGAATCACTCCAGCAAAGTAACGAAAATGATCCGCGCTGTAAGGAATATCAATGTTCATCGTTTCACGTAGTGGTTTACCATTATCCAATGTTTCTACATTTGCCAAGTGTTCCAGATTTTCATCGAGTTTATCGGCAATTTTTAGAAGGATTTTCGAGCGTTCTTCAATCGAGACTTTGCGCCAAGATTTTAAGGCTTCACGTGCCGCAGAAACCGCCATGTCAACTTCTTCGTCTACTGCATCTACAAATTTTGCCAAAGTTTCACCATTTGCCGGATTGACTGCAGCGATCAAACGATCTTCCGCAACCTCTGTCCATTGTCCATCAATAAATAACCCATAGTTCTCTTGCAATTCAACATTAAAGCTCATACAACACTTCGCATCCTTTCAAAAGTCCAAGTAATTATGAAACGTTTTCACAATTACTTTACCGCAAAACAGATCATAATTCAATGGATTTCAAGGTTTCTTTCGTAAATGTATTTTGCTAATTGTGCTGCCGCTTCCTCGTAAAGCTAAAAAATTATTCGCTGTGACTTTCTTTTAGCTCCATGATCATTTTTCCAATCCTTACTTCTGTTTGTTGAAATTTGTTCAAATCAAAAGTCGTCGACTCCCCTTCTATTGTGTTTTGAAGTCGTTCCAGTTGAATATACCAACCGCTTATGTCACGGATCGGCTCTGTAAAATCTTTAGTGAGCGTCTCATAGAAACAAAGTTGTGTTTCCTTTCCTTGAGACACTAACTCAAATTGAACGGTTCCTTCTGCCCATTCAAAAGAAATTTCTTTTTCTGGCTTGAAGGTCAGAATCTTCATCTTGATCTCATGGTCAGGAAAAGTAAATAGTAAATAGCTATTTTTTTGTAGGTTGCCTACCGAAATCTCTTTGAACCACTCTTGTATTTTAGCTGTTTCTGTCAAATAACGCCAAACGACAGCGACCTCTTTAGTTATCAACAAGCGATACTCTACATGCAACACTTCTTCATCATAATAAAATCGTTCCTGCATGAAATTTAGCTCCTTATCATAGTATTTATTTTTACTTTTCTCTTGATTAATCAAAGAAAAAAATAGCGCACACCAGCGACAAATACTGTTTTCATCACCGGTGTGCGCTGATCTGCTGATCAATAAACTATTTATTTTCTTCCCAGAATGTTTGAGCAACATCTTCTTGCACATAAACAGAGACTTGACCATCATTCACTGGGAAAACGCCTTTTCCATTCTCATCTAAAACGACTTTCGCTTCGTTATTACCAAGAATATCGACAAAGGTCTTTTCACGATGTACTGCACTGATCGTCATTTCTTTTTCAGTTCCGTTACCATTGGTCATGATGATCGCCATTCCAGATTCAGGATCGTCAAAATCTCCCGTTAATACCCAGCCAATACAATTTGAGTCATCAAAATAATCGATTTGATTGCCAAAGATCAGCTTGGAACGCAGATTGATCATTGCCTGCAAGCTATCTCCAACTGGTTCGATCTCTTGTTTCGGGATTCCATACAAATCGCCCCAAAAAACAACTGGAATACCTTGCTTTCTCAACAAAGTCAATGAATAAGCATGCAATTTGAACCATCCGTCGATCCATGATTCTAAACTTTGACCTTTTTGCGTATCATGGTTGTCGACAAACGTTACCGCATAATCTTCTCTTGTTTCTACTAAAGTATTTTTAAAAATTTGTCGCATATCAAACGAACCGTTTGAATTGGCAGCTTCATATAAATTAAAGTGTAGTGGCACATCGAAGAGAAAAATCAAATTTCCTGAAGAATCAAGGTAAGTCTGCAATTTTTCCAAATCATTCGACCAGTATTCTCCTACAACAAATAAGCTTCTTCCTTTTTCTTTCCGTCTGTTGATCAACCAGTCTACATAATAATCGAATTGAATATGCTTGACTGCATCCAGCCGATAACCATCAATATTCGTTAACTCCTGATACCAATGCCCCCATCTATCCAGCTGCTCGATCGTTTCGGGATGTTCCATGTCTAAGTCACAACCCATGAGATAGTCAAAATTTCCGCTCTCATTGTCAACCTCATTATCCCATCCTTTATCAGCAAAATTATAAATCGCATGTGATTTAGAGCGCGCATCAAAATCAACCCCAGAAAAATTTTTCCAGGTCCAAACATAATCACTATACTCTCCATTACGTCCAGGGTAAGTAAATTTCGTCCACGCTTCGATCTCTTCTTCATCACTAACAGCTTCTGTGCGGTCGTCACTGCTATATTGAACGGCAGGGACAATCTCCGTTTCATCTGCTCCCATTAAATGATTGAAAACAATATCTGCATAAACCTCCAGCTTTTCTTCTTGAAGTGCCTGGATCGCCTGCAGGTATTCGTCTTTGGTTCCATATTTGGTAGGTATCGTCTCTTTTTGATCGAATTCCCCCAGATCATAATGATCATAAACACCGTATCCCACATCTTCCACTCCCGAAGAACCTTTGTAAGCTGGGGGCAGCCAGACTGCTGTGAATCCGATAGAAGATAATTCATTTGCTTTTTTTTGAAGTGTTTTCCAGTGAGCCGAATCGGCTGGTAAATCCCATTCAAAACCTTGTAAAATTGTTTGATTTTTCATAAGAAGACCTCCTTGCCTTCATTTGACAAGATTTCTTTATTTTTGTCAAATGATAGCGCACACAAGAAATCGATTACTTTTGACTGTTTTTTACTGTTTTTGATTGATTTTAAAAAATAAGCATGGTATTATATGTGATGAAGAGGTGATTGAAAATGCTTACAGAAGAGAGATATCAACATATTCTGACTCGTGTGGAAGAAAATGACATTGTCACTATCAATGAACTTCTTGGACCGCTTGAAGCATCTGAATCAACTATTCGTCGAGATTTACAAAATCTGGAGAATCAAGGATTGCTGACTCGCATACATGGTGGTGCAAAAAAACTACATCGGTTAAGTTTTGAAGCCTCAATGAATGAGAAACAGCAACGGTTTCACACTGAGAAAGTCGCTATTGCAAAAAAAGCGGCCAAGCTGATTGTCAAAGAAGATGTCATCTATTTAGATGCAGGCACAACGACTATTGAAATGATTCCTTTTATTCCAAATGATTTATCAGTCAAAGTTGTGACCAACTCTGTCAAACATGCTTCCTTGCTGGTTGATCGAGAAATCGATACGATTATTCTTGGCGGATCCATAAAAATTGCAACAAATGCAACATTAGGGCATACTGCGGTCCAGCAGTTACAACAATTTCGCTTTAGTAAAGCATTTATGGGCATGAATGGTATCCATTTAGAAACTGGTTTTACTACTCCTGATCCAGAAGAAGCTGTCATTAAGAAACTCGCTATGTCGCAAAGCCAAACTGTATTTGTTCTGTCGGACCATTCAAAACTGCAACAAACCACTTTTACTCAAGTTGCACCACTAGAAGCAGCAGAAATTATTGTAGATAGCTGTCCAAAAGAAATCTATCGAAAACTTCAGTTCCAAACAAAAATTACGGAGGTACTATCATGATTTATACAATGACCTTAAATCCTTCCATTGATTACATTGTTCATGTGAAAGATTTAAAAATGGGTGATGTCAATCGTATGTCTCAAGACTTTAAACTTCCAGGTGGTAAAGGAATCAATGTTTCTCGTATTTTACAACGAATCGATTCTACTTCTACTGCTCTTGGATTTTTAGGCGGTTTTACTGGTGATTTCATCCAGGGCTGGATGAAAAAAGAAGGCATTGATTGTCGATTCACATCAGTGAAAGAAGACACTCGCATCAATGTCAAGCTGAAAGCTGAAGAAGAAACAGAGATCAATGGTTTGGGTCCCTCTCTTTCTGAAGAAGAGATCCAGCAATTAAAAGAGTCCCTTGCATCCATTTCTGCGGGTGACATCGTTGTTCTTTCAGGAAGTACTCCTGCCAGTCTCCGTAAGGGATTTTATCAAGAATTGATTCAACTAATCGAAGAAAAAGAAGCAGAATTCGTAATCGATACCACAGGAGATGATTTACTGCAAGCTTTGAGTCACCGTCCGTTACTGGTTAAACCAAATAACCACGAATTAGCTGAATTGTACAATGCTACTTTCAAATCGATCGATGATATTGTTGAGCATGGCAAAAAACTATTGGCTGATGGTGCAAAGAATGTCATTATTTCAATGGCTGGTGACGGTGCTCTGCTCTTCACAGAATCTGGAACCTATCAATCAAATGTACTGAAACGTGAATTGAAAAATTCTGTTGGTGCAGGAGATTCCATGATTGCAGGATTCATTGGACAATACGCCAAAACAAAGGATGCTGTTGAAGCATTCAAGTGGGGAGTTGCTTGCGGAAGTGCAACAGCCTTCTCTGACGACCTAGCGGAAGCTAACTTTATTCAGGAATTACTTCCAGAAGTAAAAATCACAAAATTATAGGAGGAATTATACTATGAAAATCAATGATTTATTGATTAAAGACGCTATGATCATGGATTTACAAGCAACCGACAAAAAAGGTGCTATCAATGAAATGGTCAAAAAAATGTATGATACTGGCAGAATTTCAGACATCGATACTTACAAGAAAGGCATCATTGCTCGTGAAGAACAAACTTCAACAGGTTTAGGGGATGGAATCGCTATGCCCCACGCAAAAAATGCAGCAGTAAAAGAGGCTACAGTCTTATTTGCTAAAAGTAGTGCGGGAGTTGATTACGAAGCATTAGACGGGCAACCAACTTACCTGTTCTTTATGATCGCTGCTCCTGAAGGTGCCAATGATACCCATTTACAAGCACTGGCTGCACTTTCTCGTCAATTGATTGATCCGGATTTTGTAGAAAAATTGAAAACAGCCACTACTCCTGAAGATGTTCAAGCAACATTTGCAGAAGCAGAAAAAGTGGAAGCAGCAGAAAAAACAACTGAAACAGTTGCTGAGCCTGCATCAGACCGTCCATTTGTCGTAGCAGTCACGGCCTGCCCTACTGGTATCGCACATACTTATATGGCTGAAGATTCATTAAAGAAAAAAGCAAAAGAGCTAGGTGTCGATATCAAAGTTGAAACAAACGGTTCTGAAGGAATCAAAAATCGTTTGACTGCTAATGAAATCGATCGTGCTGTCGGTGTTATCGTAGCAGCTGACAAAAAAGTAGAAATGGCTCGCTTTGACGGTAAGCATTTAGTTAACCGCCCTGTTGGAGACGGCATTCGTAAAACAGAAGAATTAATCAATCTTGTATTAAGCGGCTCAGCACCAATTTATCATGGTGACGGCAGTGCTTCTGCTGAAGAGTCCAGTGAGAAAGGTTCAGTCGGACAAGAGATCTACAAGAACCTAATGAACGGTGTGTCTCATATGTTACCGTTCGTTATTGCTGGTGGGATCTTGATTGCGATTTCCTTTATGATCGACCAATTTATCGGTGTACCAGATGATGCCTTAGGTCAATTAGGTGGATACAACGAAGCAGCTGCCTGGTTTAATCAAATCGGTGGTGCAGCATTTGGCTTTATGTTACCTGTATTAGCTGGATTCATTGCAATGAGTATCGGTGATCGCCCTGGTCTAGTTGCTGGATTTGCTGCTGGAGCGATTGCCAGCACTGGAGGCGCTGGTTTCTTAGGTGCTCTACTTGGTGGTTTTATTGCAGGTTATGTCATTGTTTTCTTGAGAAAAGCTCTTAAAGGCTTACCTAAATCATTAGATGGTATCAAAGCCATTCTATTCTATCCTTTCTTCGGACTGCTAATCACTGGTTCGATTATGCTTCTAATCAATGGACCAATGAGCAATATCAATAACGGATTGAATACTTTTCTAGAAGGTCTTGATGGAACAAATGCTGCTTTATTAGGTGCATTATTAGGCACAATGATGGCAGCTGACTTAGGCGGACCAATCAACAAAGCTGCTTATGTATTCGGTACTGGTACTCTTGCTGCAACAGTTGCAGATGGTGGCAGCATTGTTATGGCAGCGGTTATGGCTGGTGGAATGGTTCCTCCTTTAGCAATTTTTGTTGCTACGCTAGTATTCAAAAATAAATTTACGAAACAAGAACAAGAAGCTGGTTTGACAAATATTGTCATGGGTCTTTCATTCGTTACTGAGGGTGCGATTCCATTTGCTGCAGCCGATCCGCTACGTGCTATCCCAAGTTTCATCGCTGGTTCTGCATTAGCTGGTGGTTTAGTGGGTGCGTTCGGTATTAGATTAATGGCTCCTCACGGCGGAATATTCGTTGTTCCATTATTATCAAACGCTCTGTTGTATCTAGCGTTTGTAGCAATTGGTGCAATTGTCTCAGGTATTTTATTAGGTGTTTTAAGAAAACCGGTCGAACAATAATTTTAAAACGAGAACGAACAGATTGATTAAGTCTGTCCGTTCTCGTTTTTAGTTACTATTAAATTCAGTGGTAAAAATTCTACATAAAGATGGTTCTTTCCTTTGGACACATAAAACGCTCTTTTCTTTTCTGCTCTCTTCTCTTCACTAAATAGAATGTCTTTCATTCTGCTCTTCAATGACTGGATAGGTATACTCAGAAAATCATCCTCTGACAAATGAAAAGTTAAGATTGGTTTGTAACGCTCGTATTTCTTATCTTTGATGTTCAATTCAAGATAGTTTCGGATATAAAATTCATATGCTGAAAGTCCATCATCTATTGTTTGATCCAAAGTCAATGTGACAATCGTTTTCATCTTCCTCTTTCTGTCATTGATCAAAGGGAAATAGGCCTGGGCATTCAACGAACCTTTTACTTGCTGTAGAGTTTCCGTCTTGGTTTTTAGATCATAAGTTCTTGTCACAAAATACGTTGCCTGGCTCTTAGGTACAGGTTGCAGAAAATCATTCTGATATTGGATAATTTGAAGCGAGTTAAACAACATTCGATACTCGATCAACGGCTCCCGTAAGACACCAACACCATTAGACCAGCTTAACTGATCGACACCGATCTGATCTCTAAACAAGCGCTGAAATTTAAGATTGCTCTCTTTATCCCATGAATAAGGATCTTTGTATAATTCGATCATCAGTGTTTGTTCCTGAATCTCTTCGACTTTCTCTACTTGCTGAACGCCACGCAATAGATTTATCGGTAAGATCGAGCCATAATCTTTACTGAAATACATCCGCCAGCAAGAAGTGAAACAAAATCCAAAATGAAAGACATCAAATCCCGCAAAATAATGACCATCTACGATCACTTCTCCTTGGGCATTCTTTTTTTTCGGATGGCGATGCGTCTCTTGGTCTTCTTCGATAATTTTTCGATAATCTAGCTTCTCAATATTGTGATACAAGAATTCATCATAGGATCGAATATAGCCAAAACGTGCATGCTTCATCTTGATTTTCATGTAATCTAACAGGATCGCCTGCTTTGTTTCAAACTGTTCTCTCGTAAAGTAATGCCGTTCAAAAATCACTTCATCGTACTGCTGAAAGACACTCTCGCTCCATTGATCATGGATTCTCACCGTAAAATTTTTCTCATCTGGCAGGCTGTCTAAAAGCAAACGTTGGGCATCAAGTGAGTAAGGTCGCATCTGTTGCTCATACTCCAGATATAAGGGGTCAAAAAAGATTCTTCCTAAAGACAATGCATCAGCTAAAATGTCTTTACGATCGATGGACTCTAAAATAGGATACTGTATAAAACAATAGATTTTATCTGTTTTTTCCATGTGATCACCCCTAGAGTCCTTTTCTTTTATTGTATCATATCAATTTCGGAAAGTTAGTATAAAGAAACATTGAATATTTCTAGCGTTTTATTAAAACAAGAACTTTTCCGTGTAAGTTTAACCGTTTCATGCTAAAATTTTGAATACAGGAGGTGAAGAAATGAGTTTAAAATTTCAACGTGACGATTCTTTAGATAAAAAATTTGAAGAATTTGCTATTTTTCCTGAGGACAAAAAAGAAGAGAAAAAACCTGATATCGAGAGATTTTTAAATCCCACACCTAAAAAGAAGGATGATAAAAAATGAGTAGTCAATTGACTTTTACTTTGGTCGTTCCCGATGCTATCGAAGCAATGACTTTTTACGAAACGGTCTTTGATGGCATTCGTGGCGAAGTTTATGAATTTCCTGACAAAACAGGATTGAATGAAGCAAATATCACGGTAGGAAATGTTCCTCTGAGGCTGATTGATGCCAATCCGGCTTTTGACTGCTACCCACCAAACAAAGACGAAATCGATTCTATCTGGCTGCAGATCGTTGTTGAAGATGTGGCTGCTATCCTTGAGAAATCTAAGACGAAAGGTGCGACTGTCACTCAGGAGATCAATGAATTTATGGGGACGAAACATGCTGAGATCCAAGATCCTTTTGGTTATACTTGGACAATCAATCAGATCTTACGAGAGGTCTCCTTTGAGGAACGCTATCGTTTTTATCAAGAATTCCATGAACAATAAAAAACATCGCAAACAGTTTTCGCTGTTTGCGATGTTTTTTAATTGATTGCTCTTTCAATTGCCTGCCAGGCTTCTTCTTTTCCTTTTTTAGTCACAGAAGAAAAAAGAATGAACTCATCTGTTCCATCAAAGTTCAAGGCTTTTTTGATTACACTTTCATGTTTGTTCCATTTGCCTCGAGGAATTTTATCCGCTTTCGTTGCGACAACGATCACCGGAATCTCATAGTATTTCAAAAACTGATACATTTGAATATCTTCTTGTGAAGGTGCATGACGGAGATCCACCAAAGAAACAACCGCTCGAAGCTGTTCCCGCTGTGCTAGATACGTCTCAATCATCTTGCCCCATTTGGCACGCTCTGTCTTGGAAACCTTCGCATAGCCATAACCAGGAACATCCACAAAATGCAGTGCCTCTTCAATCAAATAAAAATTCAATGTTTGGGTTTTCCCTGGCTTGGATGAAGTTCGTGCCAGATTCTTTCGATTGATCAATGTATTGATAAAAGAAGACTTTCCGACATTCGATCGGCCTGCCAAAGCAATTTCCGGCAGATCACTTTCTGGATACTGTGCTGGCGAAACAGCACTAATGACGATCTCAGCTGAATGAACATTCATTGATTTGCTCCTTTCTTTAAACGCAGGAAACCGGATAGTAGATTCTGCTATCCGGTCCAATGACTACCCTGCTTTTTTTTCTGTATGGTAAGTAACTTCTGGTTCCGCATCCCCTTTGGCTGCTTCTTCCGTAATCGTCACTTTTTCAATTGATTCTTGAGAAGGCACTTCAAACATAATATTCATCATGATGTCCTCAATGATCGACCGCAATCCGCGGGCTCCTGTATTACGTTCGATTGCTTTGTCAGCGATCGCCTTCAAGGCTCCTTCGTCAAACTCTAGCTCAGTGTCATCTAATGACAACAACTTCTTGTACTGCTTGACTAACGCATTTTTCGGTTTTGTCAGGATGTGTACCAAATCTTCTGCTGTCAACTTGTCTAAAGCAGCCATGACCGGTAAACGTCCTATAAATTCTGGAATCAAACCAAATTTCAATAGATCTTCCGGAATAATATGCTTCATGACACTTTCGTCTTCTGCAATTTTTTGATTGTTTGAGCCAAAACCGATCGTTTTTTCGCCTAAACGGTTTTTGACGATTGTTTCAATGCCATCAAATGCTCCACCAACGATAAACAACACATTGGTTGTATCGATTTGAATCATTTCTTGATGTGGATGTTTTCGTCCACCTTGAGGAGGGACACTTGCTGTCGTTCCTTCCAAGATTTTCAATAGTGCCTGTTGCACACCTTCGCCCGAGACATCCCGCGTGATCGAAACATTCTCACTTTTACGTGCAATTTTATCGATCTCATCAATGTAAATGATCCCTTTTTCAGCACGATCTACATTATAATCAGCAGCCTGCAGTAATTTCAAAAGAATATTTTCAACATCTTCCCCCACATAGCCTGCTTCTGTTAAACTTGTTGCATCCGCGATTGCAAATGGAACATTCAAGCTTTTAGCAAGTGTCTGTGCCAAGAAAGTCTTCCCTGAGCCAGTTGGACCAATCAGACAAATGTTACTCTTTTGTAGTTCTACATCGTCTTCTTCTGTTTGTTCAACATTTACTCGTTTATAATGATTGTAAACCGCTACAGCTAATGCACGTTTGGCACGATCCTGTCCGATCACATACTCATCTAAAACATTTAAAATCTCTTGTGGTTTTGGTACTTCCATAAATTCACGAATGGCTTCTTCATAAAACTCTTCGTCAATGATATCTTTACATAATTCAATGCATTCATCACAAATGTAGACACCAGGACCAGCGACGATCTTTTTCACTTCTTCTTGTGCTTTCCCACAAAAAGAACAGCGTACCGGTTCATTTCCGTTTGTATTGTCGTACATGGTGTTCACCCCTTGATTTTTCTTCCGACTGGAAAAAACCATTTCTAACTTTAACAGTCTTTAACTATTCTAGCATAATTGATAGGAAAGAAAAAGACATAAAGTCTTATGAATTAAGCTTTTGTAAAGAAAAAAACTTCTTTATAAGGTGTCCTTACCTAAATAGTGTCTCAAAGAA
This sequence comes from Enterococcus olivae, assembly GCF_053760925.1. Lineage (NCBI taxonomy): Bacteria > Bacillati > Bacillota > Bacilli > Lactobacillales > Enterococcaceae > Enterococcus > Enterococcus olivae. Next base: position 102,852 of record NZ_JBSMVT010000005.1, on the reverse strand, counting down.
AAATCTCCCTTTTTGAACGCCGTTTTTATAGAATATTCTGAAATCTATTTTGAAGCTTCTTCTCCTTTTTTTGAGTTTGCAATAAAATAATAAAGCTATTTTTAGGAAGCAAAAAGAGGACCTCAATTCCCGAAAACGGAAAAGTTGAAATCCTCTTTCTTTTTTGAAAAGCTCTTTTTCACTGTTCAAGTAAGGCTATCTCCGAACCAAAAAATCGGTCACCGCTTGCTCCATTTGATTACCAAAAAGTAGAATCATCCGTAAAATTTTCTTCTGGAAGGGGCTCAAAATCCAACCATTCTCCATCTTTTTCCGAGTAATCTTTTGTTGAGAAGATTCTCATATATTGATCATTTTCTTGTATCACAATCGTCTCACCCGTGTTAAATGCAAAAATGGCTGAATCGCTCAAAAGCTGCCCATCTAGACTTAGAAGTGTCATTCCTTCATCAAATGAAGCGTCATTCCTATACACCGGTATATAGCCATCAACATAAGTTTCTTGGGAAGGAATGCCCCATTCATCAATCAGAGAATTTCCTTCTGAGTCTAAATAAGCCACACCCTCTGAAGTGCCTAAAACATAAACATCTGTATCAGGGATCTGATTGAAGCTGCCGTATCCTCCATCATTAGCTATATAATCTTGATAAATATATTCCTCATTGAGATTGATCAAGCCATATTCTCTGTTCATCATATAAGTCATATTGCCAGCAGCGTTAGGGAATCCCAGGCTACTATAATAATTACTTAAAAGCTGCTCTCCAGATCGATCGTAAAGCATATACCCATCTGCATATTCATCATAGGCAAGGAAATATTTTCCATCTGCTGAACTAGTCGGTGTGCTGCTGAACAGATTTTCAAGAAGGACATTCAGTTTTTGATCAAGAATACTGTATTTTCCATTTAAACTTTCTAGGACATAATCGCCACTTTCAAGCGCATAGAAATAGTCTCCTGTAATTGGGTCTCTGAGTTCGTCTCCCTTTTTATTGATCACTTTATAAGAGCTATCCTCATATTGTCTCTTCACAACAAATTGGTTGTCGTCAATAATGGTGATCTGGTCATAGATTGGTTCTACGACGATCTCCCCAGAGTCAGAGATCACACCGGATTTGTCCCTGCTGTTGTTATAAAAAACTGCCAATTTTCCACCATAAAACGGCGAGATAGTGATCGGTGAAGCTTCTTTGACGATTTCTCCGTTCGAATCGATCAAACCAGTGTTGAATTCTTCATCTTGAAAATCCATCACACCATTTTCAGATTGCAGTTCAGTTGTTCCCAAAAGTGCATGTTGCATTTGAAATGTTCCGATTGAATAAAATTCGCTGGAGATTTGTTCACCTTGTTCGTTGATCAGGTACGCACTACTGCTACCCTCCCAGTCATAAGCAACAGCTACCCCTTTTTTATTAAATTTAGAAAGAGAGGAGCCCACATCGTCTCTAATAATCTCAAACTTATCATTGGTCAGTCCCATTCGATTCCCATTTCTAAATGGAAATACTTTTTGTTCAACCTTTAAAGCTTGGCGAGCCGTTGTTGCTTTGGAGACAGAACTTCCAAAAATGTTCTCCCGTTGCCAAAAGACGACACCACCTACCACAACTATCAGTACAGCTATGATGGCCAGTACACTAGGATTGAATGCCTTCTTCTTCACTTTAGGTAAAGATTGCTGATTCGGCTCTTTATCCACCACTGCTTGCTCTTCCGTATGATTTTTTTGCTGTTCCGCTCCACATTTTGGGCAGAATCGCACTTCATTTTTCAATTCATTTCCACAATTCCCACAAAATTTCATAACATCTCCTCCTACTCTTTGTCTTTATTTGCTTCTTCAAAAGCTGATACTGTGAATGTTCCAATAGCGTTCCGCATCGTTTGTAACTCATAGACTCCGTTGGACAAAACCACCAAAACGAATGGTTCATTTGCAAAAATGATGCCCATATCATTTTCAACGCCATCCAGCTCACCTGTCTTATTGGCAACCTCTATATTGGCCGGTAGTTGACTACTAATCTTTGTTCGAATCTGCTGACCTTTTAGGATCGTCAACATTTGTTGATTCAAAGGATCTTCTTGCCCCTCATAAAGCGTGATCAAATAGGTCATACAGTCATTCAAAGACGTATAATTATCCAAACCTTGATTTCTTGCTTGATTGTCCAGCATCATTCGCTGAAGCTCTGTATCGTTGTAGCCCTGATTCTCAAAATATTCATTCAATGTCTCCATGCCAAAGTATTCAATCAAACGATTGGTCGCCTGATTGTCACTTAGCTGGATCATATTTTTTAACAGCACTTCTAAGCCAGTTCCATCAATAGATTCATCTAAATGTATTTCCTCTTGGCGTATTTGGTCAAAAATATACTCCATGATGAATACCTTGATCAAGCTGGCAGAAGGTGTTTGTTCTGAAGAATCGCTGCGAAGCTCTTTTTGTGATTCTAAGAAATAGACACCGACATATACTTTTTCTGCCGCTTCTTGCAGAAGTGTCGTTTCTAAATCTAGTTCAATAGCTTCCATCATTGAACTATCTGTCGTCTCTGTTAACCATTCTGATTCCGATGATTCTATGGAAAAACTCTCTTTTGTTTCGATAGTTATTGAACTCGTATCTTCTGTAACTTCTGTACTCTCTGGAACTTCCCCAAATTCCCGCTTCACTAAAAACCACGAGACGACACTGACAATTATCAGTAAAAGAAGTAAGAAGCTGATTATCCATCGTTTTTTCATTAGTCGCCCGTCATTCCTTTGTGAACTTCTGCTAAAATATCTGAGATCATCGGTACAGCTACTGCTTTTGCTTCGTCATCGTTCGTTCCAGTGTGAGCAGTCATGATCGCAATTCCATAATTTGCTTTGTCAGATTCAATGATCGCAAAGACATTGTAAGCAGCTCCGATTCCTTGTCCTCGATGGGCATAAATCGTTGCATTGCTAGGAACAGAGATCCCATCTTTAGTTAAATCCCAATTCATATTTTTGTATCCATCATTCAAATAAATGTCACGCAGAATCTTCGCAGAATCAACAGCACTTGTATAGTTCTCATAACCATTTTCACTTGCTCGAACATCACCAAATTTCCGATTAAATACCGTTTGGGTGTACCCTTTATCCGATAGAGCACGGGTCACTTCAGACAATCCCCCATATTTATCGATCAACGTATTTCCAGCATCATTGTCCATCTTCTTCATCATTGTATCTCCAGAGCTTTTATCTACATTCGAAGCCACCGTATAAATCGGTGCATAAAAACCAGAAGCTACATAAGATTGACGAGCATTTCCAACACGAAACTCCATATCCGTATCTAAGTCGACAATAGCTACCGCCGCATTTTCTAACTGAGTTTTTGATTCAATGATTTTCAATAGCTCACTGTTATCAATGGCCGCAATTGTATCTTGGGGCATAAATTCTAGCTCAGTCTTCCCACTAAATTCACTTGTTTCTGTTGGCGTGACTAAGACACGATGATACTGATCCAACTGATCTTTTGATTTTGAAGTATATGTGATTTTGTATAAATCTTTTTGTTGTCCATAAATGTCTTCATAGATCTCCAGCAAGACATTTGAAAGATCAGAAACTTCAGCTGAGTAAAAATCCCCGTTACACAAGGCCGTGAATGCCTCTAAATAATTGCTATCCACTAAAGAACCAATCCCAATGATATAAACTGGGATCCCCGTCTGTTTAGACAGCTCCACGACTTCCTCTTCCGTATGCAAGCTTGCATTTTCTTCTCCATCGGTAAAAGCAATCACAAAACGAGAGCCATTTGTTTGATTTGTCTGAATCAAGGCATCGTAAAGAGCATCATACAGAGCCGTCTGACTGCCAAGATCAATCGCGCGAATCGCATCCATTACTTTTGCCTTATCAGAAGTAAATGGCTGTACATTATACACATAGTCATCAAAAGAAGTGATTTCGACAGAATTGTTCTCTTTACTTAAAATTTCGTCGACAAATCGACTCGCTGCTTGTTTCGCATTCTGGATCTTGTCGTCTTCATCCATACTACCAGATTGATCCAAAACCAGATTAATATTCATTTCAAAAGAGTCATCGACTGGTAAAATTTCCTGGATCTCCAGCTGTTGCTCAGTACCATCCGGTCCAATCTCAGTCACAGAAAAAGTTTCTTTCTCTAGGCCTTCGACCTGTTCACCATTACGATCACTCACTTGTGTATACAAGGTCATCTTTGGAAATTCACTATTGTCTACTTGTGAGATTTGCATTCTCAAAGCCTGTTTTTTTCCTTGGGTTTCCTCGGAATCCTCTTTATCTGTTCGTTCCTCAGTCTTCGATCCAGCAACCTCTCCATCTGTCGATCCCCCACCTAGAAACATCAAATACCCTCCGACGACGACTATAAGCAACAACAAAACGCCAATAATAATCCCTAGTCGGCTTTTTTTTGAAGGATTGGATCGTGTAGTAGCTGATAAATCAGCTGGATGTTCTTCTTCTACAGAGACCTCAACAGTCATTGGATGTCCACAGCTTTCACAAAACTTAGCACCCTCTTCGTTTTTATGCCCACAATTTTCACAAAACATTTTATTCCCTCCCCACACTTGGTCTATGTAATTAACTTTAATGAAAAGAGAAGTAGTTCAACACCACCGAGTATCGCACCACTTCTCTTTCTTTCCTTATTGATTTTAACAACTATTTTCTTGCTGTTACTTCATGATACGATCAGAACAAAAGAATAACCAGAGCATCCAGAATACCTATCACAACCAATGCTAAGGTGACACTATAAAAAGGTGTCAAATTATTTGATAGATAGTTTTCTTTTTCTGTGATGACCATAACGGTTGCTATGAAAGTTACCAGAACACCTGCCAATATACTAACGATCGTCAATGTCATTGGTGTCAAATTGATCAATACTCCCAAAGAAATCACAAAAGACAAGAGTGTTACACCACTGAAAACTGACGAAAATTTATTGACAAACTCATGAAATGTCCCATTTGCTTTTAAAATATAATGAACGACAAAGTAAGAAACACCTACACTCACTAACATAAAGAGTACAAAATAAATAAAGAGTCTAAGGAATACCGAAAAGCCGATATCAAAGCTTGAAGAAAATGGAGAAATCATAAAGCCAAACATGTCTCTAAAGGTTCTATCCGCTCGTCTGAGTTCGCCAAAAATAAGCAACGTTTGGAAGAATGAAAATAAAAGCAATGTTACATAACCAAAGTAGTTGATTGCTTGCTCGATCGATAAGGTTGGTTTTGATAGTTTCGCCAAAAAATAGCTCAAATAACTTTTCCCGGCGGAAAGAGTTTGCTGGACTGTTTCATTTTCCATGACATTTGGCTTATGCTCTGGTTGAGCAGAAGTATTTTGATTTTCTGGCTGAACTGGAACTTCTTGAGTTTCCTGTTGAACAGGAGAATCCTGAGATTCCGTTTGAACAGGCGCTTCTTGAACTTCCTGCTGAACAGGCGCATCCTGAGGCTCTAGCTGAACAGGGGCCTCTTGAGCTTCCTGCTGAACAAGATTACTTGGACTTTCCATCTCCACAGGTTTACTTTGATTTTGTCCGCAATGAGGGCAAAAGCTTGCCTCATCTTTGATTTGACTTCCACATTGTACACAATATTTCATAATTAATATGCCTCTCTTTCTGAAACTTCTTCAAAATGATCACTACCACCTAGATCCCGAATGAATAGTTCTCCTGTATCATCAAGTACAAAGGTTGCCTTTGTATACCTGAAATATTGATCTACCGCATTACGATTATCATAATAAGAAGTATAATAATTAACGATATAGCGGACTTCATATGTTTTTGAACCTGTTCTTTGGACAGATTCTACCTTCGCCAATCGAGTAGAAACCATCTTGTTTTCATTGGCGCGTGTTGGCAAGATAAAGTTGTCCTTGAAATCGACAAACTCTTCGTTCGCTGCGCCATTTTCGAAATAGCTCTCCAAGGTCAAAATCTCACTGCTACCAAAATCATAATAATCATCTGAAAAATCCGAAACGTCATAATACAGCTGATTTAGGAAGCTTGAGACATCGTAATCATCAATCTCCGTCTCAAATGGCAGATAGACATCTGAATAGTAGTCTCCTAACTGATATTGAAAGCTTTCGGATTCGATCTCTGAATCATCCCCAAATTTTTGCTTTATTTTGAGATCCAAGGGTTTTTCAGTAATGACAAAGGCTAAATTCTTCAACAAACCATCTGACAAGGTACCAATGGTCTGATCGTTCATGTAAACCGTCCCCTCTGACACATTCGATGAAACCGAAAACTCATGTATCGGTACATTATAGCTCGAATATTCAGATGAGTAATCTTCCGCAAGATAATTTTCTGCGTAAAAATCTAACGGTTCAGAAACAAGTGTTAATTCACCGACCTTTTGTTTGATCTGCAAAACAGCGTGATCTCGCCAAATCATTTCTAAAGGTGTTTTTCCATTGTCTTTTAGTTTGGCAACAGAGGTTCCATCAACTAAAAGTTCCCCGTCTTTGATCATTGAAACAACATCCACTTTAACTTTCATTACTTCAAAAGAAAGATTTCGAGTATTCTTACCAGAAATCTCTTCACGATCGATTTGTTCCAAGACTTGTTCCACGGTCGTTTCTTCACCGTTATAATCAAAGGTTCCTTTGATCAAATAATCCCCCGGAACCAAAGGACCTAATTTCCATGTATAATTCTCCTGATCGGAAATCGCTTCTTCCTGAACATCATTGACTGCCAGAGACATTCCGTTAACATTGGTCACTACATTGAAATAGACTGGTTGCAACATCAGATCGTATTTATCAAACAAGAAAAAATGTTTGCCATTTTTCTTCAGATACACGTCACTTTCAGAAGCTTTGACATTAGACAAATGATTGGTCAAGTTAGTCAAGTACGCTTTGTTGTCTTTCAAGTAATTCGTGTAAACTTGAATATTCTCTTTTGTTAGTTGAAATTGTTGGTCCGTTGATTTTACTGCTTTAGCAATCTTTTCAGCATCTGTAGACAACAAAAGTTCCTGATATCGTTCTACTTGATTCGTTTTAGAATAATAGCTTTCGCCAAATTTATATGTACCAAAAATGAAAATCAAGACGATCAGTACCGCTGCACCTACCACTGTATATCTTTTCCTTTGTTTAGAAGAAAGTTGTTTTGCTGGCTGTGGAATAGCTTCAACCGTTTCAGATAGCTGAGAATTTTTTGCTTTCCCGTAAGGATGTCCACACTTCTCACAAAAATTTCCTTCCACCTTCTCTTCCCCACAGTTTTCACAGTATTCGGCTTCTTCTGGAGTTTGCTGATCAACAGAAGCTTGCTCTTGTGTCATTTTTTCATCGCCGGAAACGGTACTCTCAACAATTCCCTCCACTGGTTCTTCTTCCAAAGATCTTTGAGTCAATTCAAGACCACAGTCTGCACAAAAATTTTGGTTGTCTGGGTACTCTTTCGAACAGTTACTACAAAATTTCATTTTCTCACCTCCAGTTTATCGATTGATTTAAACGCATATTTATTAATCAATTTTGTCGATTCCAAGATTCTGATCATTAACAAAAAAGAAACTATTAAATTTTCTTAATAAATAGCTAGTTATAGTGTACATTTACGCTTAACGTTTGACAATAGTTTTTAAATTATTTGTATTATTTTATTTAAACAAAAAAAGCCGTTCTTTCTGAATTTTACTCCAGAAAGAACGGCTTTGATTTTAATTATTTTTCAACAGCTGTAGAAGTAACAACCTCTACGGCTTTCTTCATTGTAATATCATGTTTCAACATATCTTCAGTCAACACACGGCGCACTTGTGCTTCTGGCATGTTGTAAGCTTCTGCCAATTCTTTGATCTCTGCTTCGATTTCTTCGTCTGTTGCTTCCAAACCTTCAGCAGCAGCAATTGCTTCAATCACTAGGTTCGTTTTCACACGAGTGTCTGCTTCACCTTCGAATTGTTTATGCAGATCTGCTTCTGTTGAACCAGTCAATTGATAGTACATTTCAGGGTTGATTCCTTGACGTTGCATATTGTTCAAAAATTCATCCATCGCACGGTGTACTTCATCATGAACCATCACATGTGGCAATTCAACGATTTCAGCATTTTCAACTGCTTGACGGATCGCAGCTTCTTCCACTGCATCTTCCGCAGCTTTTTCTTTGCTTTCAGTCAATTCAGCACGATATTTTTCTTTTAATTCAGCTAAAGTTTCCACGCTGTCATCCACATCTTTTGCGAACTCATCGTCTAGTTCTGGTAGTTCTTTTCCTTTTACTTCGTGTACAGTTACTTTGAAGACCGCTTCTTTACCAGCTAGATCTTCTGCTTGGTAATCTTCAGGGAATGTCACTGTCACATCAGTGCTTTCGCCAGCTTTTTTACCAACGATCTGTTCTTCGAAGCCAGGAATAAATGAACCTGAACCTAATTCAAGAGAATAGTTTTCGCCTTTTCCGCCTTCAAATGCTTCTTCACCTAAGAAACCTTCAAAGTCGATCACAGCTGTATCGCCTTCTACTGCAGCGTCTTCTTTGATAACTAATTCAGCTTGCTGCTCTTGTTCACGTTCTAAACGAGCATCCACGTCAGCATCAGTTACTTCACGGTCTTGTTTTTCAACAGTCAAGTCTTTGTAATCACCTAATTTTACTTCAGGTTTCACAGTTACTTCTGCTTTGATTACCCAGTCTTCACCTTTGTCCATGCTTTCTACATCGATTTTTGGTTGTGCTACTGGATCGATCCCAGCTTCTTTGACAGCTGCTTCATAAGCCTCTGGCAAAACAGCGTTCAAAGCATCTTCATACAATGCTTCTTCACCGTACATACGATTGAAAACAGTACGAGAGACTTTCCCTTTACGGAAACCAGGTACGTTTAGGCTTCCTTTCACTTTGTTAAAAGCTGTTGTCAAGCCTTTTTGAATTTCTTCTTGTGCAATCGAAAATGTCAATACACCATCATTGGTGCCTGTTTTTTCAAATTTTGCAGTCATGTATTTCCCTCCGAATTAACAAATAAATTTACATATGAAATAGTTTCATGCATACCTTTAAATAGTACACTAAGCCTTGGTAAATGTAAACATTTTGAATAAAAACTTCATCGTTTTCTCAATTTTTCTACAACAACGTCTGATAAATCCGACGCAACTCTTGCTTTTTAGCTTGGATTTTCGGCGCTACATCGATCGTTGGAGTATCTTCATATCCGCCAAATACTTCTTGATAGTCCTGTAAATAACTGTCCACCCAGCACTCGGCCTCTTCTTCTGCCGGCAAGAAAGGATACATCAATGCTACATGAGCATTCAATTCTGTGATCACAAGCTCTTCCAATTGTTGGTCTTTCAAATGCATCGTTTGTAAATAAGTCCGCGCTTGCATGAAAAAAGGCATTTTCTCAGGAGAAGTCAAAAGAGACAAATCAACTGTTTGACCTTGGATATCGAAGGATTCTGTCACACCAATTTTTACGAGCTCTTCCACTAATTTAGGAAGAATGAATAAATTGGTCGCTTGTTTGAAATAATCCTTGCAAATCGTTATAAAGTCCAAACGTGTCAATCGCTTGATCCAGCCCTGCCATTCTTTTTGTGGGATCGGACGCATGCTCTTTTCCCATCTCATTAATTGTTGCCGCTTATCAAATGTCTCATTGCCATTGATCCATTGCTGCGCTTGTTCGATTTGAGAGAGCTCCTCCTTCAAGCCTTCTGTTGGAAAAACTGTCGCAACTAACCAGCGATGCGCAGAAAGATATTGCTCAGCCAGAATCAACAAATGAATATATTCTGTAAAATTTTTCTCGTCATTCAAAAAGACTTCCAAATAATCCTCAGCATACTCCAGCGCCTGCTGAAATTCACCCAGATGCTGATAAGTTTGAATGAGTTTATAACAGTGTTGGAATGTTGGTTCCAGTTGATACAATTGGAGTGACAGGTCTTTTGCCGCTAAGAAGTTCTGCTCTTCAATTTTCTTGTTGATCATCATCCATAATCGTTCAGCTTCACTGGGAAATGGTAAAACATCCGTCATTTGCTTCCTCTACTTTCTATTAAAACACGTCTGGCGGGAATTCCCGCAGACCTGTTAGATTTGTGCTTGTTTATTGAAAGCTTTGATCATATTCAAGGTTACCACACTTGTATCCGCAAGGTAATCACCGGCATGTTGTTTCCGTTTCGTGAAAGCAGCTGCCAAATAGCCCATGTATAAAAATGGATTTGCTTGAAAAACAAAACGACAAGCGATTTCTCTTACTAATACTGTGTGCCAAGAAAGTTCTTCCTCATTAAAACAGATGACTCGAATACCAAAAACCATCTTTCCGATCGTCTGTCCACGATTCAATTTAGTTAGTACTGAGAAATAGGCAAGATAGATAGCCAAACTCATCAAGCCGTAAATGCTAAAGGAAGCACTTGAGATCGGCCATTGAAAAAGTCGGAAAAAGATAGTGATCGTTAGGCTACCAATCGCACTGATACAAATGAGATCGATACAAAACGCCCAGAAACGAATCCAAAAACCGGCATAAAAATATTCGGGAAAATCATTGTGGTTAATTTTTTTCATCTCTGGCTCTTCGTAGCGTTCCCAGTCTTGTTGTTTTTCTCGAACTTCTTCCTCCGTGTACTCTTTTTCTTTAAAGGACCCTAGTACTTGATGATAAAAATCATCTGGATGGTTGGACTGAACAGCTTTTTTCGCATTTTCCTGTTCTTCGTTGTTCGTCATCATTACTCACCTCCGTAATAATACAAGGCTTTCGGTGCATTTGGTGTCCCAATGCTTTCAAGCAGATTCAGCATGCGGTCAGTGTCTGTTTGCTTCAGTCCTTGAACTTCTGCTAATTTAGAACCAAACCATGTATTGGCAAAACCTGTGGCTGAAAGAGAATACTCAATGATTTGTGCTCCTTGCAGATTATTATCTGCTTGTAGATGATACAAAACATCTTCTGGGAAACCTAAATCATCGATCAAACCATTTTCTAGAGCCTGTGCACCATCATAGATTCTTCCATCAGCAAGCTCTCTAACTTCTTCTTTTGGCATGCCACGGCCGTCTGAAACAACTTGAACAAAACGATTGTACGAGCTGTCTACAAAGCCTTGAAGTACTTGCTTGTCATCTTCGGTTGCTTCTCGAGTCCCCGATCCCATATCTTTCAACGCCCCACTTTTATAGGTAGCGTCTTCGATCCCTAGCTTTTCCATCAAGCCTGAATAATTCATACCTGACATGATGACACCGATCGATCCGGTGATAGTTTCTTCTGTCGCAAAAATCTTGTCTGCCGAAGCCGAGATATAATAACCGCCACTGGCTGCCATATTCGTCATGCTGACATAAACAGGAACATCCAACTCTTGAACTTTTCTTATTTCTTTAGCGATTTCGGCACTTTCATAGACACCGCCACCTGGAGAATTGACTTGTAGCATCACAGCAGCGATCGTTGGATCATACTGGATCTGCTTTAACTCTTCCAAAAAAACTTGATGATTGTATCCGCCAGTGGCAAACATGCCGCCACCAGTATTGGTAATCGCTCCATCTACATAAAGCAAAGCGATTCGATTTTGCGTATTTCCATCCTCAACGATATGCTCTGTCAACTCGTTTGTTCCATATAATAGAGCATTCAAACCACTGAGTGAGTCCATCTCATCCTTTGGGGGTCTCAACAAAGCTGTGACACCCGAAAATACAAACAAACTGACCGCGATCGCAACGGCTATCCATCTTCTTCTATTCATTATATCCTCCTATCAATACAAATTTTCAATTACTACAACTTTTTCTACGGCTCCTTCAGCAGCCATCTTCTCAGCTTTTTCAACCAAAGCGTATCCACCAAAATATTCTTTGGTCAGCTCATCCTGCACTTTAAAGGCTCGTGCTTCCTTCACTTGAACAGCCCCTGGTAAGATTTCCTGCAAACTGTCCCAGCCTGTATCCAGCATAATTTTTGTCTCTTCTGGCACAGCCTCATTTTCTAATTTTTGAATAATTTCTTTTAATTCTCCCAGCGTCATCGCACGAACGAATTCTGACATATGATCCCTTCTTTCTGTTAGTCTCTATTGTAGCGAATCTCGGAAAATTTTGATAGTGATAATATTCTTTCCTGCTTATTTCTTCTAGATATCAAGCGGATAAAAATTAGACCAATTTAATTTTTCAATATTTTTATTGACTTACCTCCCTTTAATCTATATCATTACCAGTGTATTTCTAACTAAAAAAAATAAGGAGGTCAACTATACCAATACGGATAGCGCCCGATCTGTCTTACTGGCAGATGACGAGGAAAGAGCTTATCGAACATTCGGCGGATGGCTCTAGGGTCTGCACTCTACAGGCAAAAACAAATAAAAGTTGCGAAGCTTTCACAAAACTTTTGCCATGCAGTAGAAATACATAATGACAAACAGAAAGTAGGAATTGCATTATGTGTGGAATCGTAGGAATCGTAGGAAAAGAACATGCTGAAAGAATCATTATCAACGGATTGGAACGCTTAGAATATCGTGGGTATGATTCAGCAGGATTGTTTGTTTCAAACAATCAATCTGATCATTTGATCAAGTCACAAGGACGAATCAAAAGTTTAGAAGAAAAAGTAACGGATGGAATCAATGGAACGATCGGTATCGGACATACGCGCTGGGCAACTCACGGAAAACCCTCTGAAGAAAATGCCCATCCCCATACTTCTCAAAACAATCGTTTGGTTTTGGTCCATAATGGTGTGATCGAAAATTTTGAAGACATTCGTCAAAACTATGTTCCAGAAGATCTTTTCCATGGAGAAACAGATACAGAGATTGCTGTTCACTTGATCTCTGCTTTAATGGAAAAAGAAAATTTAACAACGAAAGAAGCTTTTCAAAAAGCCTTGACGATCATTCAAGGTTCTTATGCATTTGCTTTGATCGACAAGCAAGACAAGGATACGATCTATGTAGCGAAAAACAAAAGCCCTTTGTTGATCGGTCTTGGAGAGGGCTTTAATGTCATCTGTAGTGATGCCTTAGCCATGCTAGATCAAACCAACCTGTTTGTGGAGATCGTGGACGGCGAGATGGTAACTGTAACTGCTGAAGGTATTCTGATCGAAGACCAAGAAGGCAAAACCATCACTCGTGAACCTTATGAAGCGCAACTTGACTTGACGGACATTGAAAAAGGAACCTATCCTTACTATATGTTAAAAGAGATCGACGAACAGCCTGCTGTGATGCGTCGTCTTGTTCAAGAATACAATGATGGTCAGGGAAATGTGACCCTCGATCCGGCACTGGTTCAGGAAGTTGTTGAGAGTGATCGTATCTACATCATCGCCTGTGGTACCAGCTACAATGCCGGTTTAGCAGCAAAACAATTGATCGAGAAAATGACAGAGATCCCTGTAGAGGTTCATTTATCCAGTGAATTTGGCTACAATGTTCCTCTGTTGTCACAAAAGCCGTTCTTCCTTTTCTTGACTCAAAGCGGAGAAACCGCCGATAGTCGTCAAGTATTGGTGCAAGTCAATCGTTTAGGACACCCTTCATTAACGATCACAAACGTGGCTGGGTCTACCCTTTCACGAGAAGCAAAACATACACTATTGCTGTATGCAGGTCCTGAGATTGCTGTCGCCTCAACAAAAGCCTACACTGCTCAAATCGCAGTAATGACTCTTTTAGCAAAAGGTGTCGGCTGTCATAAGCAAATCCCAACCGCAGAAGATTTTGACGTCTTCCACGAGTTGTCCTTAGCAGCGACGGGAATGGAAACAATGATCAGTGAAAAAGCACTGATTTCTCAATTGACGGAAGATTATTTGACTGGGACACGCAATGCTTTTTATATCGGTCGTGGCAATGACTACTACGTTTCTTGTGAGGCTTCATTGAAGCTAAAAGAAATCTCTTATATTCAGGCAGAAGGCTTTGCCGCTGGAGAATTGAAACATGGTACGATTGCTTTAGTCGAAGAAGGTACTCCTGTTTTCGGGATTATTACAGAAGAAACTACTGGCGCTCATACACGAGGCAATCTAAAAGAAGTAGAAAGTCGCGGAGCACATACGTTAGTCATTGTCAGCGAAGAACTTGCACGTCCGACTGATCAGCTGGTCTTGCCAAACGTCCATCCATTGCTGACCTCATTGGTTGCTGTCGTTCCAACACAGTTGATTGCCTATTTCGCCACACTGCAACGTGGATACGACGTAGACAAACCTCGTAACTTAGCAAAATCTGTAACTGTAGAATAGAATAGCTAAAAAAGACCATTTGATTCGTACAAATGGTCTTTTTTCGAACATTTCTCTTTCATCCACTCATTTTAAATGCCTATTTATGTTAGAATAATTTTATTGAACGACAAAAAATAGGCAAGGATGTGCAATAGATGAAAACTATTACAAATTTTCGCGACCTAGGTGGATTGACCACTCAACAAAGCAAAACAGTCCGAGCAAAAAAATTATTACGCTCTGGGGAGCTGTCTCGTATTTCTCCGGAAGATCAGCAGCAATTGCTGGATACCTATCGACTGGAAAAAATCGTTGATCTGCGTTCTTTGAATGAGGTCTCTGAACGTCCGGACATCCTGTTTGAACCAACCGAATACATCCATATCGATATTTTTAAAAGCATCCACGAAGAAGGTGCTGGACTCGGTGATTTTGTCAAACTCGGTTCAGGAGAGAAAGCCAGAACCTATATGCATGAGTTGTATCAAGTCATGACAACAAACAAAGTGGCACAGGCTGGTTTTACTCAAGTTATCGAAACAGCATTGAGTGTCGCTCCTGAAAATAGCTTCCTCTTTCACTGCTTTGCGGGAAAAGATCGGACAGGTATTTCAGCAGCTCTACTCTTAGAGACATTAGGTGTTCCTAAAGAACTGATCTATCAGGACTATTTATTGACGAATAAATTACGAATTCAAGAAAATCAGGAAGTAATCCAAGCGGCAAAAGACAACGGCGCTACTCAAAACGTCACAGAAGCATTGGAAATCGCATTGAATGTAAAGAGTGAATATCTTGATACTTTCTATCAGACGATAGCGGAAGAATTTGGAGACATCCAGTCCTATTTAACCAATGCATTAAAGATTTCTACTCGAATGCAAAAAGACCTGCAAAGCCTGTTGCTGACTGATTGATTAATTATATAATGCACTGCTAGTAACCCATAAAATCAATTGATTTCAAGAACCGTTAGTCAATCGACAGTCTTTTCCGATGATAACAAAAAACTATCACGTACCAAAAACCAGTGACACAACGTTTTACAGCGTTGACACTGGTTTTTGAGTTTGATATTCTCAAGCATAAAGCAAAGACACATTGACGAAGAAAAACTTCCCTAAAAATATTGTTTTCTGAGGAAATTTTGCTCTTAAAGAGCTTCGTAACAAGAATATCTACCAAGGGTTTACATCATGAGGAGGAGTAAAAATGAAAAAAAGAACATTAGCAAGTGGTATTATTGGTGTAGTCAGCACTGTATTGTTGTTAGCCGGATGCGGAAGCAATACGGAAGATTCAGCAACAGAAATTCGTGTAGGTACCTCTCCTGGTCCATACAGTGAACTGTTTCTGGATGGCATCAAACCCATTCTAGAAGAGCAAGGCTATACCGTGACGGAAACCGTTTTCGAAGCCTTACTACAGGCAGACGTAGCCTTGAATGACGGCGATATCGACGTGAATGTGGATCAGCATACCGCCTATTTAGAAAATTTCAATGAGAACAGCGACGGTGATCTTGTTGGGCTAGTTTCAATTCCAACTGTTCCTGCAGGTATCTTCGGTGGACGTAAAGCACAATTAGAGGATATTGAGGAAGGCGATATCGTCGCAATCCCAGACGATGCTTCCAATGCAGCACGTGCCCTGTTGTTGCTTGAAAAAGCTGGCTGGATCAAACTGGACAGTGACGTTGATCCTATCGAAGCAACCTCAAGTAATATCGCCGAAAATCCTTTGAATCTTGATGTGATCGAAATGAATTCTGCTCAGATTCCTCGTAGTCGTGAGGACATCGATTTTGGTGTTATTCCAGGAAGTATCGTTTATAGCGCCGACATCCCTGCAGAGGAAAGTCTTTTGAGCGAAGATATTTTAGAAGAATACGAATTAGTTGTCACTGTTAAAGAAGGAAATGCAGATTCTGACTGGGCACAAGCAATCGTTGAAGCCTATAAATCCGATGAATTCCTAGACTTTGTAGCAGAGCAAAATCAAGACGATTACTGGTTTATTCCAGAAGACCTGCAAAAATAAGGAGCTGTATACATCCATGTTTTTAGAGACAGATTTTTTTCAACAACTAGCTTTGACCAGACAGTATCTTCACCAACACCCTGAGCTTTCAGGTGAGGAAATCCAAACAACTGCGTTTATCAAAGATTTCCTTCAAAAGGAAAATATCACTGTTTTAGAAACTGAATTAAAGACGGGCGTCATTGCGGAGATCGGCACTTCTGATGGACCGACGATTGGTCTGCGAGCAGATATCGATGCTTTACCGATCACAGAAGAAACGCAACTGCCTTATACCTCTGTGCATCCAGGCGTCATGCACGCCTGCGGACATGATTTTCACACGACTTCTTTATTGGGAGCTGCCATCATTCTGAAAAAGAATGAAGCTCGACTTCCCGGAAAGATCCGACTGGTTTTTCAACCGGCTGAAGAGATTTTTCAAGGAGCCAAGCAGGTCATGGACGCAGTTGATTTGTCCTCTTGGTCAGCAATGGTCGGCTTTCACAATGCACCGGAACTTCCTTTAGGGGCGATCGGTGCCAGAGCTTCCAAACAAATGGCCAGTGTCGATCGCTTCTTCGTAACGATCCAAGGCATCGGCACACATGCTGCTCACCCTGATCAGGGAAGTGATCCAATCGTCACCGGCTCTCAGATCATCAGCAATCTTCAGGCGATTATTAGTCGGCATATTCCTGCAAGTGAGCAGGCAATTCTTTCTGTAACTCACGTCAACGCAGGAAACACTTGGAATGTGATCCCTGATAAATTTCAATTTGAAGGAACGATTCGTACCTTTGACGAAACACTTCGAAAAAAAATTATTGATCAAATGAAAAAAATCGTCACTCACACAGCTGAAAGCTTTGGACAAATCGCAACGATCGACTGGATCACTGGACCAGGTCCCGTCAACAACGATCCTAAATTGTTCAAGCAACTTTCTTTGGCAATCCCTGCGATCGCCAAAGAAACTGTTGCGTTAAAAAGTAATCTAGGTGGCGAAGATTTCGCTTTTTATCAGGAACAAGTCCCTACCTTCTTTGCCTCGATCGGTACGGGAAAAGGTATTCCCCTTCATCATCCGGCTTTTCTGATTGATGATGAGGCTTTGGTGTACAGTGTCAATTATTATCTAAAGGCAGTAGAAACACTATTTGATCTGTTGCTTGTCTAAACAAAAAAACGACTGGAATCATTCAAAAAAGAATGGTTCCAGCCGTTTTTATTTTGTTATTACAACCCTAAAATCTCTTCGACACAATTCTTCATTTTCGCAGAAGCAATTACACGATCATGACGAATCGCTGCTTCATTCAACTCCGTTACTGCTTTTGGTACCTCAACCTTTGATTGGGCATGTAGCTCCTCTACTAGAGCAAAATCATCTTGATCCGTCTCAGATTGAGTCAATGCTTCAACAACGACTCGTGGAAACTTATAAGGACTAGCTGTAGAAATAACTAATGCTGGACGCTCCTCCGCCTGCTCTTGATATTTAAACAGTACACTAGCAGCTACTGCAGTATGGGGATCAACCACGTAATTGCTTTCTTCAAAGATTTTTTCGATCGCAGTCTTGGTTTCTTCCTCCGTTGCAAAGTCTGCATAAAAATCACGTAGTTCGTCTTTCATGACTGGCGTAATCTCATAGCTTCCCTCAGTTGTCAATTGATCCATCAACTCTTTGGTTTGTTGGACATTTTCTCCAGCTAAATGGAAGATCAAACGCTCAAGATTGCTTGAGATCAGAATATCCATCGAAGGAGATGAAGTCACATAAAATGGTCGTTTGCGATCATAGATGCCTGTATGGAAGAAATCAGTCAGGACTTTGTTTGGATTCGATGCACAAATCAATTGATTGAACGGCACTCCGATACGTTTGGCATAGTATCCTGCCAAAATATTTCCAAAATTCCCTGTTGGTACAGAAACATCGATCGCTTCACCATTAGTGATCTCGCCTGCTTTGACTAATTGTGCGTAAGCATAGACATAATACACGACTTGAGGAATCAGACGGCCGATATTGATTGAATTTGCCGAAGAAAATTGTTTGCCATTTTCTGACAGCTTCTGTTTCAATTCATTATCATTGAACATCGCTTTGACAGTTGATTGTGCATCATCAAAATTACCATCGATAGCCACGACATAGGTATTTTCACCTTTCTGAGTGACCATTTGTTTTTCTTGGATCTTGCTGACACCGTCTTTTGGATAGAAGACAATGATTTTCGTACCCGGAACATCTGCAAAACCAGCCATGGCCGCTTTTCCAGTATCACCAGATGTAGCTGTTAAAATAACGATCTCATCATCTACGCCATTTTTCTTAGCCGCCGTTGTCATCAAGTAAGGCAGGATTGACAAAGCCATATCCTTGAAGGCAATCGTTGAACCATGGAACAGTTCCAAATAGTGAATGTCGCCTTTTTTTACGACAGGTGCGATCGCTTCGTCATCAAATTTTTCATCGTAAGCTGCTTCGATACAATTACGCAGTTCCTCTTCTGTAAAGTCAGGATAAAAGGCACTCATGATCGTGAAAGCAACCTCTTGATAACTTTGCGTTGCCAACTGATCAAAGTCTAAAGAAAGTGTTGGCATCTCTGTTGGCACATACAAGCCTCCATCAGTAGCCAAACCTTGTAAAATAGCCTGTGAAGCTGTAACGACATTATTAGAATCTCTGGTGCTTTTGTATAGTAAAGACATACACTGCTCTCCCTTTATAAACATATTTTAATCATTTTATCATTTTTTCCCTGATTAGACTATAAGGAACTTTCTTTTTTTGAAAAAGTTTTCCATTCTTTCATTTTCTTTTCTTAATTAAAAAAACAGCTCTTGAAAAATCCCCTGTTCCAGCAAAATATGCTATAGTAGAAACAGAAATCTTACAATAAGTGGAGTGTCTTTCATGCAATCATTAAAAGAAAGAATCATCGCAGAAAGTAAAAAAATAGGCATCGACAAAATCGGATTTACGACAGCCGAGCCTTTTGACTATCTAAAAGAATCGTTGATCGAGCAAAAAGCCGCTGGTCACACTTCCGGCTTCGAACATCCAGATATCGATGAGCGGATCTATCCGGAAAAAACCTTCGACAATCCTAAGAGTATCATTGCAATCGCATTGGCCTATCCAACCAAGATCCATGAAGAAGTTCCCAGAGATGAAAAACGCGGTCAATTCGCTCGAGCTTCTTGGGGGATCGATTATCATAATATTCTACAAGATCGCTTGAATCGGCTAATCGATTTTATCAAGACCGAAGCTGATTCTGAACAAGAAACTGCCGACTGGCGCTTTGTTCCCCAAGTAGACACAGGGGAACTTGTCGACGTCGCAGTGGCACAGCGTGCTGGTTTAGGGTTTATTGGTAAAAATGGCTTACTGATCACCGAAGAATACGGCTCCTTTGTCTACCTCGGTGAGATTGTAACAAATATCCAGTTCGAACCAGATGAACCGGTCGCCAACGGTTGCGGAGATTGCACCCGTTGTATCACCGGCTGTCCAACAGGAGCGCTTCTAGGTGATGGTCGCATGAATGCGAAGAAATGCCTTTCTTATCAAACGCAAACAAAAGGCATGATGCCCAAAGAATACCGCAAAAAAATCAGAAACATCATTTATGGCTGTGATATTTGTCAGTTAGTCTGTCCTTACAATAAAGGAAAAGATTTTCACTTTCATCCTGAGATGGAACCACAGACAGAGGAAGTTTTTCCTAAATTAGTCCCCTTACTGACAATTTCCAACAAACAATTCAAAACGCAATTCGGACACCTAGCAGGTTCCTGGCGCGGAAAGAAACCCCTTCAGCGAAACGCATTGATCGCTTTGGCTAATTTGGGTGGACGAGAAGCACTGCCAAAAATCGTCAATTGTCTGGATGATCCACGACCGGTGATTCGAGGAACAGCGGTCTGGGCGATCGGTCAATTGACCAAAAGAGCGCCCGATCAGTTTCTTGATACCTTAAGAGATCTTCAGAGCACCGAGACAGATGAAGAAGTATTGACAGAATTGGAAGAAACACTCACCTATCTAACCACAGATAAAAAGAGGCGATAAGGACGATTTTTTTGAAGCCAATAGGATTGATATTGTACTTACACAATATCAATCCTATTGGCTTCGTCATTTGTTTATAGTAATCCGCTTTTCATACAATGCTTCATTTCTTTCACTATCCGTATAAAATCTATCATTCGAGACAAATTCAATAGCCTTTTTAATTCTGTCTCTTATTGAATCACAACTATATTCTTACTCCACAAAAGTGTTTGTTTCTAAGATATTTAATCCGATGTTGCAAATGGATAGTAATAATAGATATCTGCTTTTCCACGTTGTTGAGTAAACGCATAATCCATCGTGTTATATCCACCAATTACAAAACCATAATTTAAGTAAAATCGATTTGCATAAAGATTGTTATCCTGAGCAATTGTAGAAAATCTCTCGCATCCACGCTTCACAGCAATAGGTTTAGCCGCATGAAGTAATTTCTTAGCAATCCCTTGTCTACGATAATTACCGTTGACTTTAAGGTCCGCTAAATATAAAAATTTATTCCATTGTTCTTCAAAAGTTGCTAATCCAATACACTGATCACCAACAAATGCTCCTATCGCAAAGCCATTCTTATTAATTTCCTCTAGCTTGTAATTTTCATTAGGAAAAACTTGCGTATCTGTTTCCTCAAATAATTCTTCTTCGTGATGCCATCCTACTTTAGTACGTATAACATTTAATTTACCCATTAAACTAAAGGGTTCATTTGGAAGTAGTAGCGCACATTCATTTTGAATTGAAATAGGAATTATTTTTATTTCTGTCATATTGATTTTCCTTTCACATATCAATCATTAGCCATAGCTTTATATTTAGTTAACCATATTTCTATCTATCAGTCATATAATTTTTTCCACTAAAGACAATCTCCATTTATTTTTGAAATAAGAAATAAGTACAGCTCTTTTAAAAAAAGAACAAAAAAGCCTCCAAATCAATGTTTGAAAGCTTCTAATACTTGTAGAACAGCATAAATATCGAGGATGATTCTCCTCTTTTTCTTACTTCAATTTATCCAAAGCCTTTTGTGGAATCTCTTCTTTCTGAACCTCTTCATAACCAAGCTCACCCTTCCAACGGTTGACATCGACTTTTAAATAAGCGCCTTCTCGAAATGGTCTGCCTAAATCTGGATGCGTCATAAAGTCTAATTCTCGAAGAGTCCCCTCTTCATCGTAGCCTTCTTGCTGGTAGGTATACTGAACGAATTCTTCTTGGGTATTCGTATCATGGGAAATTACTCGTTCTCCTGTAGTCACAATCTGCGTGTAATAGGGTGTTTTGGATGTAAAATAGTAAAACGTTCCTGCACCAGCTACTACTAAAATTCCCAATAAAACAACTAGTACACTAAATAATTTTTTCATGGTTCTCTCTCCTACTGTTTGATTCCCTTACAGTCTAACAGCGCAAACAGTGCGAGAAAATCGAATGTTCCTTTATTCTTCTTACATTTTTGTTATTTTGCAAATCAGTGTCTTGCTCTAGCCAGCTTGATCAATTGATTGAAAACAGGAGCCAATAAAAAATAGAATCCTCCGTTTCCAAGTCCATGCAAGAAATCAAAAGAAAGACCTGCGAAGTAATACGGAAGAAAATACGGAATTCCATACAGCTGGACATCGATGCAAGCGATGATAAAGCCATAAATAAATCCCGCAGCTATGCTGAATAACACTTGCCAGCTTCTCTTCTCTCGAAAACTCTGCCACTTGCATAAAAGCCCCATCAACAGAATAACTGCTGAAAAAGAGAGGATTTGGGAAATGGTCCAAACACCCATACCTAGATACATATTTGTGATCAACAACGACAAGACATTTACGATCAATCCTCTTGAGATCCCCAGCTGACAGGTTAAGATCAAAAAAATCGCGGTCATTGGCTGCACGTTTGGAATGAACTGAAACATCAGTCGTCCTACGACACAAGCGGCCACCATCATTGCAAGATAAGCAGTTTCATAAGTTGAAAACATTGATTTTTTTTCAAAGAATCTTGGCTTCATCATTATCTTCCTTTTTGTTATTTGCTTTATTATAATCTAGCTAACGCTTGCACGCAAAAACTTTTAGGATCAGCGAGTGTAAAAGAGCCTGACTCTTCTCGGAGTATGTTATTCTAAGAGAGAAGAAACAGATAATACTGGGAGTGAATGACATGTTGACTTATTTCCAAATAGATAAAGAGCGTGGCCTGCAAAAAGGCACTAAAGAGAATCATAACTGGCTGATCATCGACCAAGATTCTAAGGAAGAACTCTCTTCCTTTATTGAGCGATTTTCGCTTCCAGAGGATATTTTTGTTGCCGCTGATAGTTCCGATGAGGTCTCCAGAATTGAATATCTTGAAGACACTAAGCTGAATAAAGCGATTTCGATCGTCTTATTTAATCTATCCTCTGAGGACCGACCAGTTGAGGAGCGTATTGAACCGATCTCTTTTGTATTATCTGATGAAGTTTTGTTGACCTACACAGGCAAAAACAGCCATTTCATCCAACAGTTAGTCAAACAAGACACAGCTTTTTATTCCTTTCAACAGGTCGTCTTACAATCACTTTTAAGCATTTATCGGCATTTTATCGCAGGCTTGAAAAAGGTCAAAAAAGAGATCGATGACCTAGATCAAGCAGCACGTCAAACGACAGACAACCAACAGCTTTTTCGTTTAGCAGATGTTGATCGCGAAGTGATTTTTATCGATCATATTTTGTCAGACCAAAATCAGACCTTGGAGAATTTGTGGCAAGATACCGAATTTTTGGATCTCGTCAATGACAAAGGGCTGATTTTCGATGTGAAGCTTCGACAAAAACAAGCACTGCGTTTGGTTCAAGTCTATCATGAACTGATCGATACGATCGGTGACCTATTTGCCAGTATGATCGATAATAATTTGAACCATTTAATGAAATATTTGGAATCGGCTGCACTAGTTCTGACGATCCCAGCAGTGATGTCTGGCATCTGGGGCATGAATACAGGAGGACTCCCTTGGGAAAAATCCACTCTAGGCTTTGTGATCGTTATGGTCATTACCGTTATCTTAACGATCCTTGCAGCCATCTATTTGAAAAATAAAAAGTACTTTAACTAAAGTACTTTAACTAAGGAAATCTTAAGAAAAAACCCCTTTCTTTTGTCAAAGCGCACAGTTTTTGTTACGATGGATATAGAAAGAAAAAGGAGGAAATCACCATGACGCAAGCTGATGACAAACTAAAAAAGTTAGCAGAAGAACGGAAAAAAGAGAATCCTTTTGAACAAATTGACGAAATGGAAAAAGAGCTGAATTTAGACGAATCACCAGAAACTGAAAGCGATACTTCAGACCCTAATAACAGTGTGGACAATAACCTCCTTCGTCATGAAGACTCCGAAGTGAAACAAGACTTTGCTAAAGCACAAATTTTTGACAACCAAATTACCTAAATAAAAAAAACGGAAAATCTTTTAAAAGATTTTCCGTTTTTTTTAGCGAAGAATCGCAATTTCATAACGCACAAAATAATACTCGTCCTTTTGATACTGGTACCAAGAAAACACAGCCATGATCGCTGCACCAATCGTATTGACCAACAAATCCCCCATGGTATCACTCAAAGCTTCTCGACCTACAAAAAGCTCGCCATCGATTGTCATATATCTTTGAAGATTCATGTTGCCAATCGCGTCCCAGGACCATTCCCAAAATTCCCAAAACACCCCACATAAGCCTGCAAATGAAAAACCAAACAGCAGAAAAACCCATGGAGAAATATGATGGATCTCTGTATCAATGTCAGTCAACATCGTACAAAGAATCCCATAACCGAGTGCTGTCAAAATCATTGGGCTGGTCAAATGAAGCAGCTTGTCCCAATAAGAAAGAATATCCATCAGATGCAGACAAGTACCAATAAAAACAGACATCAGGAGGAACAACCAATAAAAGTAAACTAGAATTGCCGGGAAACCAATTTTGAAAAAGCGTTTAAAAAACTCTGGTCCATAAATCAGCGCAATTCCTAACAAGCATTCAACGATCGTCACTATAGCTGCGAATGGAAGATATTTGCCTGTAATCAACTCGCTAATATTGAAGACCAGCGTTCCCAGGCCAAAAAGAAGTAGTCCACGACGCAGTTTTACATAAGTTGACATCAACTATTTCCTCGACTTTCCATAAACTCAGCCAAACCAGCTAACAAGCTTTCTTCTGAAGTATAGATTTCTCCATTCAGCTTGATCAGTCCTGTTGTATATAAGTTTAAATAGTGAAACTGATTCTCGGCAGTTGTCTGCAAGGCTGCCAATTTTTTGTCATTATCTGCTCCCTGCTGCCGTGTATCAGTATACAGTCCAATCACCGGTATCCCTTTTGCATAGGCGACACCAATCTCAGAAGCAACGCCAGCATCGATACTCAAACCATCAAGGATCGCGATCATTAACTGACTTTCCAACACTTTCTCTGTATCAGCCAAGGCGATCATTTTACTGTCGGCATAAGCAGTTTTGTCGTTGATTGCTTCATTTTCTTGAGGCAGATAAATCGACACCTCTGGATATTGTTCCCGAATACGATTCACTAAGTATGCATTAAAAACTAGGTCACTTTTGGCAAACATCGGTGCCGCAAAGTAAATATTCATTCTATTGTCCTCCACATTTATAAAAGTTTTTTAAAAGTCATCACTGAAATAGGCTTCCATATCCGGAATGATCTTTTCCAAAGTACGTAAGGTTTGCGCATCGGTCTTCACTCGTTCGATCCGCATCAAATACGCTGCACGCCGATAATTCATCAGCAGGCAGGTCAAGGTTTGAATGTCTAAATGGACCGGCTGACCAACAGGCTCTCTTGTGACTTGCAGATTTCCTTCTTCCCAGAATAGACCAAACGTCCCGTTGTTCCATTCAGCAATCGGATCTGTCACAACAAAATGAAAGGCTTGTCTAAAAGGTTTAAAGGGAAAGTCTTTTAGAAATTTTTCCACATCCACGATTCTTGCCATAAAATACGGTTCAATTGTTTCACGGATCTGACTGTCCTCCAGCAAAAATGCTAATGGTTCATTTTTATAAATATTACCTTTGATCCAATAGACCATCGAAAAATGGGCGGTCACAAAATTCCATAAGCCATTCCTGGCTTCTTGATCCAAATAAAACATTTCTTTGATATGAAAGACTTCCTCTGCGATCCAATAAAAGAGCACTCCTTGAGGCTCTCCCTGCCGATCGTAGTAAATAGCTGCTGTACGCTCGTCTTCATTTTCATATCTCCAGTATTCTTCCCAATTGAAGCGTGTCCGCTGCAAAGCGCCGTGATTGGCTTTAGCAAATCGATCATAGACCTTGTAAACATCCTCGTGATCGACTTCCTGTCGTTCAACCATTCCTGGAACATCCACGGTTTTAGGTAACTGTGTATCTCTAATTTTGAAGGTCAGTTTATCAGACATGATCTCCCAGCCCTTGCGTCGATAATAAGGAATGCTGTAGGGATACAAATAAGAGATCCACTGCTGATTTTCTCGCATATTTTGCAGAGCAACACGAATTAATTCATTCATTAGTCCATGACCAGCATATTCAGGATAAGTGCCGACACCCGTCACTCCCCCCATTTTATACAAGCTACCATGGATATTGACTTCACAGGGGTAAATAGCGATCTGAGAAATCAACTGCTCCTGATTGAACCAACCGAATACTTTGGAAAGCTCCAAGATCGGTTTTTTAGATTTGATCATCTCTCTTTTGTTTTCAAAGCCACTTTCTTCAATATCTGATTCGGTGACCTGAAAGACATAGCTCAACAGTTCATTGAACTGCGCAACGTCCGTTTCCTCTACGGGACGAATCACTAAATTTTGATGAAAAGATTTGTCCATTTTTCCAACTCCAACTCTTATTTTCTACAGTATAGCAAACTTACAAAAATTTTGTTGGCGGAAGCTATGACAAAACTCTTTAAATCTCTTGATTTCGTTGGTATAATATAAAGGCTGACTAAAAGAAATGAGGAATTTATCCATGCATAATTTAGAAGAAATGAAAAAGCGTCAGGAAAAGATTCGCAACTTTTCGATCATCGCTCATATCGATCACGGCAAGTCGACTTTGGCTGACCGGATTTTAGAAAAAACGAATACCGTGTCCTCTCGTGAAATGCAGGCACAGCTTTTAGATTCCATGGATCTTGAACGAGAACGCGGCATCACGATCAAATTGAATGCAGTTGAGCTAAACTATACTGCCCAAGATGGTGAGACCTACATTTTCCATTTGATCGACACTCCAGGACACGTCGATTTCACCTATGAAGTTTCTAGAAGTTTAGCTGCTTGTGAAGGAGCAGTACTCGTCGTCGACGCTGCTCAAGGAATCGAAGCACAGACATTGGCTAACGTCTATCTTGCTTTGGACAATGATTTAGAAATTTTACCTGTAATCAATAAAATCGATTTACCTGCTGCTGATCCAGAACGCGTTCGGACAGAGATTGAAGACGTTATCGGGATCGATGCAAGTGAAGCTGTTTTGGCAAGTGCTAAAGCGGGGATCGGGATCGAAGATATCTTAGAGCAAGTCGTCGAGCTTGTTCCTGAACCTCAAGGAGATCTTGAAGCTCCATTAAAGGCCTTGATTTTTGACTCAGTTTACGATGCTTATCGCGGCGTTGTGTTGAACATTCGTGTGATGGATGGTGTCGTTCGTCCAGGAGACAAGATCCAATTGATGAGTAACGGAAAAACCTTTGATGTCACTGAAGTCGGAGTCTTCTCTCCGAAAGCGATCCAACGTGACTATTTGATGGTTGGTGATGTTGGTTATGTCACCGCAGCAATCAAAACTGTCCAAGATACTCGAGTTGGGGACACGATCACACTGGCAAACAACCCAGCCGAAGAAGCACTGCAAGGCTACCGTCAAATGAATCCGATGGTCTACTGTGGCCTGTACCCTATCGACACCTCTCGATACAATGATTTACGAGAAGCATTAGAAAAACTACAATTGAATGATGCTGCTCTGCAATTTGAACCTGAGACCTCTCAAGCACTTGGTTTTGGCTTCCGCTGTGGCTTTTTAGGATTGCTGCATATGGACGTTATCCAAGAACGTTTGGAACGAGAATTCAATCTTGAGTTGATCACTACGGCTCCATCTGTTATTTACCACGTGAATAAGACCGATGGTAGCACAGTGACCGTTGACAATCCGGCTGAATTCCCTGAACCTGTGACTATCGATAGCGTGGAAGAACCTTACGTCAAAGCACAGATCATGGTTCCTAATGATTATGTTGGTGCAGTCATGGAACTGTCACAACGCAAACGTGGTGATTTCGTCACTATGGATTATTTAGATGATTATCGAGTAAATGTCGTCTACGAGATTCCCTTGTCTGAAATCGTCTTTGATTTCTTTGATAAGTTAAAATCAAGTACCAAAGGTTATGCTTCGCTTGACTATGAAATGGCTGGCTATCGAACAAGCAACTTAGTTAAAATGGATATCCTGTTGAACAGTGAAAAAGTCGACGCTTTGAGCTTTATCGTTCACCGCAGCTTCTCCTTCGAACGTGGAAAAGCTATCGTAGAACGATTGAAGAAACTGATTCCACGACAACAATTCGAAGTTCCAGTCCAAGCTGCGATCGGACAAAAAATCGTTGCACGTTCTGATATCAAAGCCTTGCGTAAAAATGTATTGGCCAAGTGTTATGGCGGTGACGTTTCCCGTAAGCGTAAGCTATTAGAGAAACAAAAAGAAGGTAAAAAACGAATGAAACAGATTGGTTCAGTAGAAGTCCCTCAAGACGCCTTCATGGCTGTTTTGAAAATGGATGATGATGAAAAGTGATTGTATCAACGTTTTGAACTTTTCGAATAACGATAAATAAAAAAACTTCTCCCAATTTTCTCCCATAAGAGAAGTTGGAGGAAGTTTTTTTATAAACATTTCATAAAATACTATTTTTTTTCAAGGTAACTTAGCAGTTGGTGGAAGGAAAACATAATCACCATTAAAACCAACACATAAACGAATGTTTTTACAATAAATATTGAACTGAACATGTCGCCACTATATCCTGCCTCTGTTATAGAAGGTACTAACATATTAGGAATCAAAAACATAAAAAAGGTTGCGTCAAGAATTATGTGTAAATGGAAAAAACCATTCTGTCGGTTAAGTTAAAACATTGATTCTAATGTATCTTGTATTTCTTTAAAACCTTTATGAATCCGATACAAAAACTTCTGATTATAGTTGTTGAATTGAGAAACTAAGAATCTCTCCAGAGATTCTTCATTAGGAAATTGTTCTTTTCTTTTTGTATATTTCTTTAATTGTTTGTTAAAACC
The DNA here is from genome assembly GCF_053760925.1 of Enterococcus olivae. Classification (NCBI taxonomy): domain Bacteria; kingdom Bacillati; phylum Bacillota; class Bacilli; order Lactobacillales; family Enterococcaceae; genus Enterococcus; species Enterococcus olivae. The sequence continues at coordinate 74,066 of NZ_JBSMVT010000005.1, read as the reverse complement.
TTCAATCAAGTTAGTTGAATAAATGGTTCTTCTGATTGATGGAGGAAAATTATAAAAGGTTAATATAGCATATAGCAGGATTCATGAGTAATTTAACTACTCGTGGATACTGCTTTTTCCATTTATCTATCATAAAACTTATTTGATTCATAGCTTCTTCTTTTGAAGCTGATTGATAAACCAATTTAAAATCATTACAGACTTCTTGTCGGTCACTAACACGAACCTTATGAGCAATATTTCTAGAGATATGGACACAACATTGTTGAAATTGAGCATTTGGATAAATACTATGGATACTATCGTTAATGCCACTTAAACCATCAGTTACGACTAATAAAACCTCTTCTAAACCACGGTCTTTTAGGTCTTGAAGTATTTCTTTCCAAACATACGAAGACTCAGTTGGAGCAATACTAAACCCAAGAACCTCTTTGGTCCCATCTAGTCGGATACCTATGACAATATATACAGCTTCTTTTGAGACAGTTTGTCTTTTTAAAGGAATGTGAGTAGCATCCATAAAAATGATTGAGTATTGGGATTCTAAGGACCTTTCTTTAAAAGCAACAACATCTTCAGATACTATTTGAGTGATATTGGAAATGGTTTGTGGCGTATAGTAATGACCATACATTTTTTCAATCAACTCAGAGATTTCAGACATAGTGATTCCTTTTTGAAATAATTGGATAATGGTGGTTTCTAAAGAATCGTTACTTCTTTTATAAGCAGGCAACGTTTGTTGAGAAAACTCTCCATTTCTATCTCTAGGAATTGCCAAATTTAATTCTCCATACTCTGTTTTAAATGAACGAGAATAATTCCGATTTCGGGAATTACCTGAATTAAAACCAGTGCGATCATATTTCTCATAATCAAGAAAAGCCGTTAATTCAGCTTGTAGCAGTGTATTGATAGCTAATTCTAGATGACGACGGAATAAGTCATCCAAATCACCTTTATTGATTAGTGTTTCCATAATTTCTGTAGTAAAATTAGTCATGAGAAAGTCCTCCTATAAAATTTCGGTTGTGATAACTTTAATTTTACAGAATGGACTTTCTTTTTATCTACCTAAAATTTCTATTTACACAAAATATTTTACGCTATCATCCAATGACCATAAATATTAGTCCATAAAACTAGCTTAGCACCAGAAAGTTTGAATTCACGACGAGGTAGACTTTCTCAAAAAAGAGCGCTTCCTATTTTAAGTTCTGTTAACAGAACTTAAAAAAATATAAATAAAGTTGTTTTCATTTGTTTTTCTTTGTTTTTTAATGTACCTTAGGTAAAAAGCAGAGGTGAGTTTATGAAAGTTGATAAAATAGAATTCAAACGAGTAGTGAATGAGGCTTCCCATCTTCAATTTAATTACAATCAATTGTTTATCAAAGAAGATGATATCAATATCAACGAAGATGAAATCGAATATCTGATCAAGAACCAGATCCATCATCGTGTATTAAAAGAATCTAAACGTTCCCTTTTCGGTGATAAAATAACCATAAGTAAAGAGACAGAAAAAGATTACCTACTCTTGAAAAAATATACAAATTATTTTAGAGAATCTTCTCATTAGCTGAGAAGATTCTTTTATTTTAATCTTTTGTTCGCTTTACAAACAGAACGTTTGTTCGTATCATTAAACTATAAATGATTCTATTGGGAGTGAATATAATGAAAAACACATCAACTTTTTTACATTCGTTCGTGACAGATGAACTTTGGCATTCTTTTAAGCAGATGGGACATAGAGAACAACAGTCCATGGAGATATTTGCTTTAGCAGCTCTATCTATTTACCACCCAGAGCAAGTGGATATCCAATACCAGTCGGTGTTGAAAAAGGATGGGACAACCGAACTCTGCTACACTATCAAGACAACATTGGAGGGAGATTCCTATGAGCATGCTCCATCCCTATGAAGACCGTAAAAAATTGAAATGGCTGGGCTTCTACTTATCTGAACATACCGCCCAGATAAATACACAAAAATCAGAACAAGAACACAGAATCCAAGGAAAACCACAAATGTCGGAGACTGAGATCAATCAGTGCTTACAAACAGCGATCCTCAAAAATCAAACACTGGCTATTCAACTGAATCAACTAGTCGACAACTCTTATTTGCCGGATAAAATAGGGAAAATCACCGGCCAAACAGAGGTTGGACTCTACTTGGATCAAACGCTGATTTCTTACGAAGAGATTCGAAATATTTCATTGGTTGAAATAAAAAAATGGTCTGCTCTAGATCCATAATAATCCACAAGACGAGGTGAAACATCATGAGAGCGGCAGAATTGTTGACTGCACTGACCTATTCCACTTTTGATATCCCCTACTCTGGTGTTTATTTGGAAAGATGGGGTCGTCCCTGTCCTTTTACAATGATCACAACTGACAATCAGGGCAATCTTTTTCTGTACTACGAAAAAAACCTTCCTTCACTATCGATCAAGCAGCTTTTGCTTGTCTTGATGCTGAATAAAAGTCATACCTTGTATTATTGGAATGGCAAAGAATTTGTTCTTCTTTTCGGGTATAAAGAAATACAGGGTCGTATTCTTCTCTCTCAGTAAGACAACTTTACAAACATAGCGCAGACCACTTGTTTTTGTAAAGTTCCTACGTTTAATAGTTTTCATTTACACGTGATTCGTTTATGATAATAGAGACAGCTTTTTTAAAGTTTGATCAAAAACATGCTGGGGGATGCAAATTTGAGAAAAATAAAAATCAACTGGAATTACTGGATCATTCGTTTTTTGTTTTTGATGACAGTGATCATTGGCTATAAGCTCATTTCCAACTATCAAATCGTGTTGGATGTTTTACGAAGATTTCTCGGTGTACTTTCGCCGTTTATTATGGGGTTCATTATTGCCTATCTATTGAATGGTATCCAAAAAAGAATAGAATTTCTTTTAGAAACCTTTACTCCTTCATTTATTCAAAAGAGAAAACGTGGAATCAGTATTTTGATTCTTTATCTGGTACTCATTTATTTAGTGTTCATTGCTTTAAATTATGTCGTACCGCTAATCATTACCAACGTGATCGATTTAATTGCTTTATTACCCGCCTTCTACAATTATCTGATCGATGTAGCAATCCGACTGGAAAGTCAAGGAACGATCGATTTTATACCATTAGAGCAGTTCTTGACGAATCTAACTTCTGACTACTCACCAGATCAGCTTTTGTCTCAATGGACACAAGCACTTACTTCTCTGGGAGCATTGACAAGAAGTCTTTCGTCACTGGTGATCAACTTTTTCTTATCCTTGATCATTTCGATCTATACACTGTTGTTTAAAGATTCTATTTTAGGATTTTTCTCAACGTTGTCCAGCAAGCTGTTATCTCCACACCTGTTTGCTAGCAGCAAAAGATGGCTTCAGACAACGAATCAGATTTTTTATAAATTTATCAGCTCGCAATTCATTGATGCTTGTATCGTTGGGATCTCTGCAACGATCTTATTAAGTCTCATGCAAGTAAAATTCGCCGTCACACTAGGACTTCTCTTAGGTATTTGTAACATGATCCCCTATTTTGGATCGATCTTTGCTTCTGTTGTCACAGCGATCATCAGCTTCTTTACAGGAGGCTTGAGTCATGCAATCACTGTACTGATCGCACTGATCATTCTACAGCAAATAGATGGCAATATCATTGGACCTCGTATCATGAGTGGTGCTTTGAATCTAAATCCGATTATCATCATTATTTCGATCACGATCGGTGGTGCTTATTTTGGGATTTTAGGGATGTTCTTAGCTGTCCCTGCAGCTGCCATCTTAAAAATCATTATCACCAATTGGCTAGAAAACTCCTCTATCGAAGAAAACCAGCAATCTGCTTAGATTGCTGGTTTTTATTACTCTATTTCAGCTGCAAGCTGTTCTGCTTTACGAATGAGTTGATCATTCCCAGAATCAAGATTCTCTACTTTTGATCCGTCATAACCCCATTTTTTTGGGAAATTAAGTAGATAGAATCTTTGACTCTTCATATCCATCATTCCTTTATCTATTACTTTGATCGCTGGAGAAACTGGTAGCGAAAAGGTTGAAAAAGACATAATCTCATTCATACTTATACTCCAACACTTGCATCGATGAACGAACCTGCTGCAGATCGCTACCTAGTCCTTCCATAGGAACCTATAACAAGATATCACCGATCGGCAACAGACATTTTCCATCATGAACGACAGCATACTCTCTTGAAATATTATTTAAGAACGATTCTATACCTGATAAAACTTATTCAATCATTCGTTTATTCTGAAAGAAATGGCGTGAAGATTAGTTCATCCATTGTTTCATATTGTTTGTTTATCTCATCCACATTTTCTTTACTTAAAATTTGGCTGTTCTTTAAACTCCTATAAGTTTGCCCTGACATATTCTCAATGTATCCTTCTTTTACAACCTTAGCATCTTTACCCTCTAATTCATATAAATTTTCTAAAGTCGCCAAGCTTTCTAAATCATCACTGAATAGAGAAACTATTTCTCCAGTCCCCATATCTATGACTTCATTGATCCTCAGCGTCCCATTCTTACATACAAAAGCACTTCTACGTGTTGCACTTTCAAATACTTTGAATGGTTTCCAATCAACTAAAGTATATATTTCTTGAATATATGCTTGCTCAGAATCGTCCAACATCACGCCTAGGATCATTTCTTCAATACCATCTTTATTGATATCATAAAATGTGTAACCATAGTCAGTTCTCAGAGAGCCAGGGACATATTGTTCAGGTCCTAACCTTCTATTATCTAATTGTTCAGGTCCCCACTGCTCTTTTACAGCTGTTCGATAGGTCTCCATCAAATCAGAATACTTATCTTCTGATGATAAAAATGACATCACATTCAACATTGGATAGGAAGACTTATCACCCTTCGCTTCTGAAACTGTTTCTAAAGATTTATCAATCAAAGTTTGCTTGACTTCTTCTGCGTTAAGTTCAGGAGTATATCCCCAAACTAATGCTGCAGCTGCAGATACCATAGGTGCAGCATAAGAAGTTCCGTCCTCACCAATAAATTCAAGATTCTCTGCTGGAGCGGCAATATCTATTGGGTTTCCATAACTTGCCCAGCTTGGAGACTCGTATTCTTCGTTCACTCCTCCAACAACTATAATGTGACTGAGAATTGTTTCAATAGAATGATTCAGGTCATTCTTTTGTTTCTTATTTTGAGCAAGTTGATCTTGTGCTATTCGATAAGTATTATGATTAATATTAGCAAAAAATCCTGTATACTCTGCTTCAACTCCGCGTATTTTGCTAACCGCTCCTTTTTCATCTTTCTCTTTTTTGTCTGCTGCAAACTCATCTTTAGTAAGGCTCAATCCGTTACCGGCAGGTTGAACAATTAAGAAGTTATTATAGCCAGAATTTAATAATTTATCTAATTCAATTATCAACTCAGAAGATATTTTATTATTTTTATTTTCATGTTCTTCTTTGTATTTAGTATAACTCTTATCAAAAAAAATTTTTTCCAAAAAATTTTTTTCACTGTCAAATCTTTCTTCACTTTGAAGAGGATTTCCCCAAGAATTATTAATAATAACTGACCCTTTTTCAATATTATTGCTAAGATTTTTTAAGTATTGAGTAAACACATTTTTCCCTTGCTCCAGTTTGCTTCCTACACTAACAAACTCTGTATCTGCAACTCCGTGTGCTAATCCACGTTTTCCATATTCTGAATTGCTTGAATCAATTATTTTAGTTACACGTTCGGCATGATCCGATTCTTCAACTCTATTTTTGGTTACTTCAATATGTTCAAGGTCTTCATCCTCCTTAAGTCCTCCTTTTTCCATTACTGTTACATTTACCGACTCAAAGTCTTCTGGGAATTGATCTATATATTCCCCTGATACATCAGCATGTATAGCTTTTATCCACCAGTCCGAATTTCCCTCATCATCAGAGTTACTGGAATCATTATTAAGGTCTGACAAAAACAATGGAGTGGAGAATGTAGCATAGTCTACAAATTCTAATTCACTAATCTCTTCAGCAAGATCAAATAATTGATCTAATTCTGGAGCATCTACTTTGATTTGTAATCTATTTATAGGTCCTGAAATTTTTCCAACAATCTCTCCGTTAGCAATACTCATTAAGTCTTCTTCTTGTGTTTCATTAATTTCTGCAGTCAGTGAGACATCTAGAATATTCTTATGAAAAGTAATATTTTCTTCAGTATCGTATTCAATTTCTTCAATAGAAGGTAGATAGATAAAATCTCCGTCATCGTATGTTAGCGTATTCTCTTCACTTTCAGCTTCTGCTTCTTGAAACTTCTCCCCATTTTGTTCATTGTTCTCTTGTCTAAAAAATAGAAAAATTCCGATGATACATGCGGAAAGTAACAGGCCAAGTACTATCTTTAGGTGTCTTTTTTTCAATTTGCTCTTCCTCCATTAAGTTTTAAGCAATCAACTTACTCAAACTATTTATTGTTGCTCTTTTAAAATCTACCTTTGTTTTTTCATTGATTAGAATTCTAAAACCAATGCTTGAATAAGCTTCCATAAAAATACTATTAATAATATAACTTATATTATTAATAGTTTACCAATGTTTCTATGACAATGCTACCTTATTTATAAAAATTTTTTTGATCATTTTTATTTTTTTCTTAAGATCCTCACTTTTTCAAATGATCCCATTGATCGCACTAAAAAAGAGATGGAAGCCTGTAAACTTCCATCTCTTCTCTATTCACTGATTTCTTCATTTTGAAAGACTAGTTGATCATTCAATAAGCTGATCGTCACTTTTGTTTTAGGCATGATTCGACCTGAAACGATTTCTTTGGCAAGTGGTGTTTCCACTTCTCTTGTGATGAAGCGACGCAATGGACGAGCGCCATATGCGGGTTCGTATGCATTTTCTGCAATCCAGGCTTTGGCTTCATCATCGATCGTCAAATAAATTTCTTGGTGGAACAAACGTTGTGACAATTGATCCACAATCTTATCGACGATTCCTGTGACATCTTCCAGACTCAATGGTGTGAATAAGATCGTATCATCGATCCGATTCAAGAATTCTGGTTTGAAATGTCCTTTTAAAATAGACATGACTTGTTCTTGAACGTTTTCTGGAATCTGACCCTCTGCGGTTACTCCCTCAAGCAAGATCTGTGAACCAATATTACTAGTCATGATCAAGACGGTATTCTTGAAGTCGACTACCCGGCCTTTAGAATCTGTCAAACGACCATCATCTAGAACTTGCAATAAGATATTGAACACATCTGCATGGGCTTTTTCGATCTCGTCCAACAAAATGATCGTATAAGGATTACGACGAACAGCTTCGGTCAATTGACCACCTTCTTCATAGCCGACATAACCAGGAGGTGCTCCAACTAGACGAGACACTGAATGTTTTTCCATGTACTCACTCATGTCGATCCGCACCATATGGTCTTCTGAATCAAATAAGTTTTCAGCCAAGGCTTTCGCTAATTCGGTTTTCCCAACACCCGTTGGTCCCAAGAATAAGAACGAACCTAGTGGCCGATTGGGATCCTGTAAACCGGCACGGGAGCGAATCACGGCATCGCTGACTGCGTTGACTGCTTCATCCTGACCAATCACTCGTAAGTGAAGCGTCTCATTCAGCTTCATCAATTTTTCTCGTTCACCTTCGACCAGCTTAGTCACCGGAATGCCCGTCAAGCGACCGACAACTGTCGCAATTTCATTTTCTGTCACCGATTCTTGCACCATTCTTAGCTGCTCGGGATCATTCTTAGCTTCCAGTTCTTTTAATTCTTTCTCCAATTGTGGGATCGTTCCGTGACGCAAGACAGCGGCACGTTCCAGGTCATAATTGTTCTCAGCATCCTCTAACTCATGTTTGGCGCGGTCGATCTCTGCACGCTTATTGGACACTTCATTAACTTCTTCTTTTTCCGTTTCCCATTGCATCTTCATCGCATTGACTTCTTCACGCAATTCCGCTAGCTCTTCCTGTAACGAACTCAAACGTTTTTTCGATGCATCGTCGGTTTCTTTTTTCAATGCTGCTTCTTCGATCTCCAACTGCATCAAACGACGTGTCACTTGATCCAGTTCCGTCGGCATCGAATTCATTTCTACACGAATCGTGGCACAAGCTTCATCAACTAGATCGATCGCCTTGTCCGGCAAGAAACGGTCAGTGATGTAGCGATCAGACAAAGTTGCCGCTGCAACCAAAGCATTGTCATGAATATTAACACTGTGGTGGATTTCAAAACGTTCTTTCAGTCCACGCAAAATTGAGATCGTATCCTCTACCGTCGGCTCCTTCACCAATACCTTTTGGAAACGACGCTCCAAGGCTTTGTCCTTTTCCATGTATTGACGATACTCATCTAAGGTAGTCGCACCGATTGTGTGCAATTCGCCACGTGCTAGCATCGGTTTCAATAAGTTTCCGGCATCCATGCTGCCTTCAGTTTTTCCTGCACCTACGATATTATGAATCTCATCGATAAACAAGATGATCCGACCCTCTGATTTTTTAACTTCCTGTAGTACAGCTTTCAATCGTTCTTCAAATTCTCCACGGAATTTTGCTCCTGCGATCAAGGCACCCATATCCAGAGAAAATATTGTTTTGTCTTTTAGATTTTCCGGTACATCTTTGCGAACGATTCGTTGAGCCAAACCTTCCACGATTGCTGTTTTCCCAACCCCTGGTTCACCAATAAGTACTGGATTGTTTTTCGTTTTACGCGACAAGATTCGGATAACATCACGAATTTCCTCATCACGACCAATGATTGGATCCATGTTGCCTGCTCTGACTTGTTGGACTAGATCCACACCATATTTTTCTAAAGCTTTGTATTGTTCTTCTTGATTTTGTGAAGTCACTCGCTCGCCTCCCCGCATGTCTTCAATTGTTTTTTTCAATTCTTTTTCATTGATTCCTTGTTTTTTCAAATAAGTAGTCAATCGATAATTTTTTAATTTCATCAACGCAAGAATCACGATCTCAGTTGAAAGAAATTCGTCTTGAAATTCTTCTCTGACCTTGTCAGCCTCTGATAATAAACGGAACAGATTTTGACTCATCGTTTGACCATATTGGACGTTTCCACCTTCAATCGTCGGATATTCGTCCAACGCACGATCAATCTCTGCTTCAAAAGCTTCGACATCTAGACCAGCATCTGTATAAAAGTTTCTTGCAAAATGATTTGGTTGTAAAAAGATTTTCCATAAATGAGCAATATCAATTTCTTGATGATGACGTGTAACGGCGATCTGCTGCGCTTCAGCAATCGCACTTTGAAGTGTTGTCGTCATTTTTTCTATATTCATATGAGTTCCTCCCATCACTTCATTAAGGTTTGATTTTACCTTACAAAGACTATTATACCCTTATGGTCAGTAATGGTCAAAAATAAACCCTTGGAAATTTGACCTTTTTTGATAGACTTGATTCTCATTCGCTTTCATTCTCTCATTTATAATTTCACTCAAAAAAAAGAGGCTTTATTTTTAAAGTCGCGCTCCTCCTACGACTTATCTCAACTGAGAAAAATTTAAAACCGTTAATGCAAACATTATATTTTACTAAAATCAGTTTCTTCAGTGTTATCCTTAAAAATACTAAACATCAACACACCACAGAAGACTAAACTTATCAAAATATAAATAAGTACAGACACACCAGCTAGACTAATAAAGATTGTCGAAAGCAATGATGGAAAGACTGAAAAAAAAGTTCCCATCGAGGCATTGATCGTTCCCATCTTTTCTGCTGGTACATTCTTCAAAATAATTGCGCTAAAACGAATATTAAATATTCCAATAGCAAATACACCGATCATCATGATAGCTATTCCAATCCAAATTTGCTCCACTAACAGTCCGATTAGAAAAAAGCTATTCCCAAAAAAAGCTAGAAAAAGAATTGTTTTTGTTTTCAACCAGGCAAAAAATTTTGGACCTAGCATACTCCCCAATAAACTGATTGCAACTGTCACTCCTTGAATCAAAGCTGTTGAAAAAGCAATATTGCGTATTTGCTGATCCATATTTAGAGACAGATATAAAGTGATAACTGGTGTGGAAGTTAGGACAATACTATTCAAACAAGCTGCGTAGATAAAAAAATTACGGATACTTTTAATTTTTAGTAGTTCTTTGATACTCTCTATAATGTGTTTAAACAAATCAGAAATATTTGAAAAATGAACAGGATTAATTTTTGACTCAATCGTTTCAAATTTGCTTTTTAAACCCCTGACTCCCACTGCTACAATAAAAAATGTTACAGCGTTAAAAAAAGCAAGGTTATGAATCGTCATAAAACCCAACAAAAAAGCACCGACAAATCCGGCAGCCATCATAATAATATTTTCAAAAACAGCATTGACCGCAATAGCTTCCTCGTACTCGTCTTCTTTTACAACAAATTTTATAAAGGGATCGATACATAAATCAACGAAACTACCGAACGTATCACTGATAGCATTTAAAATCCCAATTAGTATGACTATCCATAAAGAGTGTCCACTCATGATCAAAAAACCAATCATCAGATAAATCATTCCTCTAACGATTCCTGAGTGAAAAAAATACTTGGTACGTGTTACTGCTGAATCCGCTAAGGCGCCTAATAAAATTTGAAATACTCTTGGAAAAATCTCTGAAATACTAATAATAGTCATGCTTAAAGCAGAATTAGCGAAGTTAGAAGCGTAGCTAATCAAAGCAATATAATACAAACTATCGCCTAATAAACTTAGTCAATGTAAACTTTTCCATTGACGATACATCTTGTTCTTAAAAAAAGGATTGTTTCTCTCCTTCAAACTAAGATAGAATGTTAATTTAAGAGAGGAATTACGGCTCTTCTAAAAACAGACTTGTACTCGGTCCTTTTATAACTTTTGCCATCTACGTTCTCCTTCTTCTGCTTACTATCACTATTGAAATCTCTTTCCGAAAAGCGTATCATATCTTTTAATAAGCACTAGTAATTGTACAGTATTTTGACATAAAGTAGGTTTAACTATGGATCATTCAGCAACGATAAAAAAATTAAGAATCAATAAAAATATTACTCAACAACAGTTATGCCAGGATATATGTTCACGAAGTACTCTTGCGACTTTTGAAACGAAGGGAAACTATCTTTCAGCCGAATTTTTATTTCGTTTTCTTGATCGGATGAATATCAGAGTTGACGAATATCTCCTTTGTCTAAACACTCATGAAACAGAAAAGAATCTAGCAATTGAAGCAATCAAAACTGCTCGAATACAAAAAGATGGAGAACGCTTATTGCATTTAGCCAATGATTTTAAGAATAACTATCAAAAAACTAAAGACATCTTTTGGCTTTGCTATGCTTTTAAAGCAGAAGAAATTGCAATACATTTAAATGAAAAAGTTTTTGATTATCGACAGTATAAAGAACAACATCAGGAAGAACTCACCCTGATGACGAATTACCTAATGAAAGTAAATCACTGGAACGAATTTGAATTTAATCTGCTTGGTAACCTGATGCAGTATCTACCAACTTCCTATATAAAAATAATTTTGCAGAAAATTTTAGAAAACGATCAATCCTCTAGTAAGACGCAAGAGTTAATAATCAAACTCTTCCTTAATGCCAGTATCCATTTTGTAGAAGCAGAATTATTAGAAATCGTTCCTGATATTTTAAAACAAGTTGAACCGCTTTTATCAGTTGAGCATCTTCATTGGCAAATACTCAGCCGTTTTTTAAAGGATCTGTGTCATGAATTAAAGCTAGGCAAAACTGACCAAAATCAATACGAGTATTTAACTATCTATTCATCTATGGGACATCATGGTTATCATCAGACTCTTTTGAACTTTAGAAACAGACAATTAGGTATATAAATTTTGTTTTGTATCAAAGTTACCGTTCTTTTTCTTTAGACTTTGTCTTGTACTATTTGAGAAATTCATATTTATGTGGCATCACAGTAAACACATAAGAAGAAGCACCCTAAGTATTGTTTGAAACAATGTCGATGGATCGAACGCAACATGAAGGAACAGGACAGCTACTAAAATGGAAGAAACCATCAGCAAGATTTCTTTTTGAGTAACCCAAGAAAAATTCCTTCCATTATTGAAATGACGATAGCTACGGATAGAGTCATTATGTAAATAAATACATATTCAGATAGCAAAGAAAATATACTGTCATTGAGTGCAGACAACCATGGATTGAAATAAAAAAGAGCTAAAAAGCCCCAAAACAGCTTTAATGTTTTCTTTGGATAGAGCAGAATAACTACGATTAAAATCAAAAATAATGAAAGTAAAAAATTATTGAGATACATCTACCTTCCCCTCTCCTGTTCCATCATAATTAGTGTCTCCTCAAAAAAAAGACCCAGCAAAGCTGCTCGGTCCTTAATTTTTCATCCTATCTGCTATTGAAAAAGGCTCATTGATCACATCGCATCCGGCAAGACAAAAATCATATAGACGCAGAGCAGCATCAGCACGCATATGAAGCTGATTCCCAAGTATCGCAAGCTTTTATTTTTTTGTATGTACCCTGATGCTGTTGCGATCAAGCCGATAATAAAAAGCATACCGAGTAGTGTTGAAAATGACATGTCTTCACCTCTCTTGTTTTCTATATTTTAATCAAGAAGAAAGACAAAGGGACGATTTCGCCTGCTTTTTATGAAATTCATAACAATCGTAATGATTACTTAAAAAAATCTGGGAAACAATCGACTAGCGACGTTCCCCAGATTTTTACTCTTTCTCTTTTTCGGCTTTGATTTCCTGCAATTCATTGGATAGTGCATTTTTTCTCTCGATCATCGCTTGGATAAAACCTAACAAAAACGGTAAGACATAAGATGCAAAACGATAGAGCAACATAGAAGATACCGCATCGACGGTCCCTACTAATGGACTAAACAGAAACAAATAAACAAATTCAAAGGCTCCGATCCCCGCTGGTGACGGAATTACCCCAGCTAGTGCCAAGGTAAAGCTGATCAACGAAAAGATTAGCCAAAAGTCAAGTTCAGGATGATTAGCAACTAAACAAACATAAGGGATCAAATACCACATTACTAGCTTGATCAAACTCAAAAGATAAATTTTCCCTAATGCTGTTTTATCATATAAGATCGAGGACACCGTTTCTCTCAAGGAATAGATTTGTAAATTACATTGATCGACTAAAGTCCGCAATTTTTTTGATTTTAACCACTTGTTACAAATAACTAATAAGAATACCTGTAAATTGACACTGATAGAAACGGTCAGAAAAAACAGAACAATGGCCGCTGTCATGATCATTCCTGTCAGAACCAAGGGAATCATTCTTGGAGCATGTGTGTACAAGGTTGGAAACTGCAACACTAGGCCCAAAAAAGCGAAAGTCAAAATTGCTGATTTGTACATCATTAGATGAAGAGCAGTCACGCCCATTCCCTGAGAGACTTTCAATCCTTTTCGCTTGTAAAAATTCACTTCTGAGATCAGTGTACCTGCACCAAAAGTGATCACTCGATAAAAGGCAACATAAAAAGCGGTCAACATTCCGTCAATAATCCGGAACTTTTCAGAAAAGCCATGAATAATCGCTCTAATCGTCCAGCCTTCGAAGAATTGATAAGCTAGTCCTAAAAAAATGACTGCAAACAGAATCATTGGTTTCGTATCCGTCAGCTCGATCAGAATATCTGCCAAAGAGTTTTGAATCAAATAAATCATGACACCAAAAATCAGTAGCACGACCAGGATATTCATGATAAATTTCCACTTGGCACTTGGTTTCATCCTCTTCTCCTATCTATACACAAAGATCAATACGAGATCAAAAAGCACACCCAAAAGAAAACCTATTAAAAATTTTTTCTTTCTTGTTTTATGATGAAACACTCGTCGAGCAATTAGACCACCCAGTCCGCCTCCAACAAGTCCCATAAAAATTAGATTTGCTTCGGGTACACGCCATTTTTTCTTGATTGCTTGTCGTTTGTCATAGCCCATCAAAAAAAACACATACACATTTACAATGATCAAATACGACCATAAAGGATTTCTCAAAAATTCTGTCATTATTTCCTCCTACTGCTCCGTCGCTTAAAATTTATTCCCATGCAAATTTTTTTATCTTTTGGAAGAAAAAATTTCCAATCCTTCATGAACAACTTCTATTTCAACTGGTAGATCATCTGTTGGATCGCCGTCAGTACGTGTACCGATCTTTTTGTCACGGTTCAAACTTGTGATGCTTGCTTGTTTTGCTGAAAAATAAATGACACCCGGAATTTTGTGCAGCTTTCCTTTTAAGATACGAGGAATGTTATAGATAAATACATGAAAATCTAATTAGGGTATCACCACAAAATGCATCAGACCATCATCTGGATCAGCGGTTGTATCGAAGGCGGTAAAACCGCCTACCGAACCGGTCATCGTAATTGTCATCAAATGAAGTTTCCCCTGCCAGCTGTTTTCTTCTGCTTGGATCGAGACCGCATATTTTCTTTTTTTGAACAGCAACTGGAAGAAACGTTTTAAAAATGCCAATGGACCATATTTTTGTTTCTCAGTCTGACTAATGTTCGCCGCTGTATCTGCTAAAATTCCGACAGTCATGGTCGAGATCATCACGTCTTCATTAACTTTCGCAAAATCTATTTTTTGCGTTTGTTGTTTGAAAATAACTTCAAAAGCCGCTTCTGCTTCCAAAGGGATCTCTAACACACGTGCCAGATTATTGACTGTTCCTCCTGGGATCACGCCAATTTTATATTGATCAAGTGTCTCTTTGAACATCCGAACCGCATGGTGGATCGTACCGTCCCCTCCAATAACGACCAAGGTATCAATTTCATTGACATGGGCTTTTTCAAGGACATCTTCATCTTCAACATCCGGATTGGTCACCTGTAAAACGACCGCTTCGACATTTGGCTTTCCTTCAGCAGCCTGCTTGAATTTTTCAGCAATGTCTTTTCCCTCATTGTTTCCAGAAGTGTCGTTGTAAATAACCATGATTTTCATTGTTCATCCCATCCTTTCTGAATAGGAAAATCAATTTGTCTTACTTTTGAGCGTTCAATTCTGCGATTTTCACGATCACAGCAGTCGCCTGTTCCATTGTTTGGACAGAGACGTATTCAAAACGCCCATGCATATTTTCACCACCAGCAAAGATATTAGGTGTTGGGATGCCCATGTAGGAAATTTTTGAGCCATCTGTTCCACCACGAACCGCTTCGATAACCGGGGTGATTCCCAATTCAAGCATCGCTTTTTCAGCTACTTCAACGATACTCATATCTTTCTCGATGATTTCTTTCATATTGTAGTATTGATCATACATATGAACAGCGACACGTTCTTGATCAAACGCTTCATTCATTTTTTCCTGGATCGTTGTGATCATTTGTTTGCGTGCTTCAAAGGTTTCACGATCATGGTCACGAATGATGTAACTCAATTTGGCTTCTTCTGTTGTCCCATTTAATCCCATCAAATGGAAAAAGCCTTGATAGCCTTCCGTTTTTTCAGGAACTTCATCTGCTGGAAGCTGATTATGGAAATCGATCGCTAATTGCAGCGCGTTGATCATAGTATCCTTAGCAGTTCCTGGATGGACATTCTTTCCGTAAAGCGTGATCTCCGCCTGAGCGGCATTAAATGTCTCATATTGCAGTTCTCCTGCCGGTCCACCATCCATAGTGTAAGCAAAATCAACAGCGAAATCTTCGACATCAAATTTATCGGCTCCGACACCAATCTCTTCATCTGGACCGAAAGCTACCTTGATTTCACCGTGTTTGATTTCAGGATTGGCCAATAAAATCTCCATGGCCGTCATGATCTCAGCGATCCCAGCTTTGTCATCAGCACCCAATAACGTACTACCGTCTGTGGTCACTAAGGTTTGTCCTACGTAATTTTTCAAGTTAGGAAAATCATTGACAGTCAACACGTATTTTCCTGCTTGATCTAACGGAATATCAGACACACCGTCATAATTCTCTACGATTTGTGGATCAACGTCTACCGCATTAAAATCAGCCGTATCCATATGCGCAATAAAGCCGATCGATGGTACTTCATGATCAGTATTTGCAGGCAATGTGGCAACCACAAAACCATTCCCAGAATTGTAGTGTACTTCTGACAAACCAAGCTCCTCCAGCTCAGTTTTTAACGTTTGCGCAAAGGCTACCTGGGTTTGCGTAGAAGGTGTAGTTGTGCTTTCTGGATTTGAACGTGTTTCTGTTTTTACATAGCGTAAAAAACGTGGCAATAAATTTTCATACATGAATTTCGTCTCCTCTTATCTATATTGGAAAGGGTTCGTATTAGTCTCTGACGGGATAATCTCAAGATCCCATCCTTCCTCTAACTTCCACTGTTCCATTTTTTCTACAAATTTTGGTATACAAACAATCTCAATGTTATGCCCCGGGTCGATCACTGTCAACCCATTTGTCTGCATGTCATGGGCAGTATGGTAATAGACATCTCCTGTGATGTAGACATCGGCATTTGCACGTAAAGCATCCGGATAAAAATTCCCACCTGAGCCGCCACAAATCGCCACACGCTGGATCATTTTTTTAGGTTCTGTGGCCTCAATTAATCGTAGACCATCGATTCGGAAAGTTTCTTTGACCTTCTGCGCAAACTGTTCGATAGGCATTGGGTTGACTAAGTTCCCCACACGACCGATCCCATAGATCTGCGGTGGATTGTCCAAAGGCAAGATATCGAAGGCCGGTTCTTCGTAAGGATGTACCTCAAACATCGCAGCAAGCAGTTGATCCTGAATCGTTTCAGCAAACAGAACTTCAATTCGAGCCTCCTGAACCTGTTCTGCTTTATTGGCTGATCCAATGGCCGGACTGGCTTCTTCATTAGGAGTGAATCTTCCTGTTCCAATCAAAGAATAGCTAGTGTGGTGATAGTTTCCCTGTTCACCGGCGCCCGCATCCCCTAATGCTTGTCGCATCTCAGCGCTATGCTCCACTGGGACATAGACGACTAGCTTCTTGTAATGGACTGTATGAGTTTTTTTCAAATAGCTATCAACTTCTACATCCAGCATCTCACAAAACCAGTCATTCAATCCGTCTTCAATGATATCCATATTCGTATGGGCAGCATAGACCGAGATGTTGTTGCGCAGTAGGTCGATATACATTTTCGTTTGCAGATCATCCTCGGTCAAACGAGCAATGGGTCGAAAGATCGGTGGATGCTTGGCAATAATCAAATCCACCTTTTTTGCGATGGCCTCTTCGACCACCTCCGGACGAACATCCAATGTCATCATCACTCGTTGGATTTCACGGTTCAAGGTTCCAATATGCAATCCCACAGGGTCGCCTTCTTCTGCCAACCACAAAGGGCAGTATTCTTCAAAGCGGCGAATCAAGCTTTTCGCTGAAATACTCATGCCAGTACCTCCTTGATCCATTCAATCTGAGTTTGAATCTCTTCAATTTTTTCAACAGGTTTTTCTTCTGCCTTTTCCAGTTGTTGCAATACGTATTCACGAGCCTTCAATTCTCTTCGCCATTTCGCAAGAAAGACCTTACTTTTTTCCTGTAACAGTAACGGTCCAAAAAAGAGCTCTTTCTGAGAATAGTCCACTTGATCCTGTTTTTCTGCAACGAGGATCTCATAGATTTTATTGTTTTCTTCAAGGATTTCTTCGGCAATGATCGTATACTCGTTTTGGAATAACCATTCGCGCAAAGTCTTTTCCCCGACATTCGGTTGCAAAACTAAGCGTTCGGTTCCATCGATGCGTTGCTGTTGTTTCCCTGATTCAAGAATCGCTCGAATCAAGGTTCCCCCCATGCCAGCGATCGTGACAGTGTTGATCTGATCTGTTGTTTGGATCGCCTCTAAACCATCCGCCAGACGAACCTCGATCCGATCAGACAAACCGCTTTTCCTCACTTGCTTCTCCGCCGATTCAAAGGGACCTTGCACGACCTCTCCTGCAACTGCAAAAGAAATTTGTCGCTGTAGCATCAATGCTACCGGAAGATAGGCATGATCAGAACCAATATCTGCCAATCGGGCATCCTGTGGCACATAGGCGCCGACTCTAGCTAGACGCTGCGATAACTCTTGTTCATTCATTGATTAACCTCTTTCTTAAAAAAATCTCTCGAATATGACGCAAAGTCAAATTCAAGAGAATGTTCAAATCTTATGGTAATAATTTGATATCTTCTACTGAATTGCCTGCAAGTTGCGGTGGAATCGAAGCAGTCATAATGGCATGTTCCGATAAAGTAACCTGTACTCTTTGCCCGGAAGTCCATTCCTCTAAGTTTTCCACCTGTTCGCTATTCACGTTGACACCGACACCAAACTCTTTAAACGTTGCTAAAATATTATTATCTGGATCAGCCACTGTTTCGCTCTCCTGAAGGAAAATCAGACGATTTCCTGCTGAATCAGACGTATCTGTTGTTTCGTGGATCGTTCCGATAAAAATCGTCTGCACTGCGGACATCTCCTCACTAATACTGATATTGTCAGTCGTATAATTCGGTTGCTGCTCTTCCTTTGCTTCGCTACATCCGCCAAGCAACAAAAGAACACCTATCGTAAGCAGAAGTTGCTTTTTCACTCCATCACCTCTAACTGTTGCGTCGGTTACGTCCCGCCATCTGGATCTCTTTTGTCAAGTAACGCACACGTTCCATGATTCGCTTAGCCTTCAACGGTTCCTCTTCTCCGCGCTGTGTAACAGTCAAATGCTGCTCCAGCTCCAACATGGAAAAATTGGAAGTAAAGAAGGTTGGTAGTTGTTCTTGCATACGATACTGCAAAATAACACCGAAGACTTCATCACGGATCCAGCTACTCATCGAGTCAGCACCAATGTCATCGAGCATCAGGATGGGCGCTTTTTTGATTGCCTCCATTTTTTCTGATACCTGATTTTTACCGATCGCCTGTTTCATTTCAACGGCAAACGATGGGAAATGAAGCAGGGTCGAAGTGAAGCCAGCTTCTGCTAGATCTCTAGCGATCGCCCCTAGTAGATAGGTTTTTCCTACACCAAAGCTTCCAACAAGATACAAACCCTTGTGGAAGGTCTTCGAATTTTGTTTGTATGCTCTAATAAACTCAGTGGCTGCCATCAAGGCTTCACCACGACCACTTGTCATTTCATAGGTCTCAATTCTGGCTTCCTGAATATCTTTAGGCATATTCAATGCTTGGATTCGTCCACGAATCTCTTCTTGTTTTTTACGAGCCAACAGCTCTTCTGTAGGAATATAGGTCACATCTACCGAATGATAGTTCAATGTCAATTGTGGTTCATAGCCTGGCGCGATCATTGATGGATCATTTACTTCAAATTTTCGCTTCTCTTGCACGAATTCGTACAGCTTAGCGTAGCTACGTTCGATATCCTGTTGAGTCAACCGTTCTTTGTTTGCATCTAAAAAATTACGGACATCTTGATCTTGCAAGACTTCCTGCATCATTTCTTCAAAACGTGTCCGAAAATTCTTTTGATCAAGCAATCGATTCAAATTTTTGCCTACATCATCCATCAGCTTTCACCTTCTTTACTCTTTAAATATTCCTGCATACTTTTCTGCATCTTCGCCAGCATTTCTGGATCTTCGACTTCTTCTTGTGGATTATCTACCCAGTCCGGCAATGTTTCTTTACGGATCGGTTTTTGATAATTATTTGCTCTTGGTTTATTTCTAGTAGTTTTTGCTTCCTTGGACTCTTTGACTAACTGTCGAACGTGTCTGATCGCTTCTTCGGGACTGGTTATTTGCAGCTCTGACCAGTCTGTGGCGATTTTATTGACGAAATTCGCTTGTAAAGAGCTATTTTTCTGAACAGCGAGAACATAATGCATCAAGACATTGATCACACTATTCGGTAAAGGACTTCGCTCCACTAAACTTTTTAGTAGCCAGTTTTCAGAATCGGTCACAAAGCTGCGCTTCTCTTGTTTGATCGCCTGTAAAAAATCTGCCGGTGCCGTGCTCTCACTCAGCTGGATCAAACCAATATCATTCTCCGAAAAACCAGTTTGACGCAAAGTGTTGAAGCGACGTGTCTCTTCCGTCTCAGACAGGCTTTCCTGCTGTTTTTTCGGAGACGATTGCTTCATCTGGCGATTGACAAGCTTGTCCAGTTCTTTTTGACTGACTTGTCCGTCTGTTAAAGAAACGACCGAGGCCATTAGATTGACCAATTCGATTTCATCAAAACCATATAAATTTTGGTACAGCGTCAGCTTTCTTTTGAAATCTGCTGTAAAATTAGTAGGATCGATATATTTTCGTTTAGCAAAATCCATTAGAAAGTCCCAGTCGATTCGGTTGTCATCCAGTGTAAGTGCAGTATCTCCAGTTAATTGATATTCCTTTGAGACCTGTTCTAACTCGTCTTCTTTACGAGCAAAGGCTTCTTCTCTGATTGCTCCATAGACATCACTGAAACTGCTGGTGATCTCTTGATAACTCGATGTTGTAACAGCCTTTGGTTTAAATCGGCTCACCATCTGATTAAATTTGCGTTCACCAACCGCACTCCACAACAGAAAGCTGTACAGTTCATCTTGAAAGAAACTTTGAGGATGTAAGGGTTCTTCCAGCCGATAGAGAAACATTCTGCCGAATTCTGGATCGTCTTTGATGAATACAGACAACAGCCCCATCCCCTCTAAACGCTTGCGTGCCTTCAAAAAGTCTGGCAATCCCAGATTCAAAGCATTTAGCATATCGATATGGACAAATTCATTTTCATTTTTATCTTCTGAATCACCGATCAAGGCATAGTAGAGTGCCATTGCCTGTGCGCCAATAATTGGTTGATAAAGATACGATAAACCGTCGTTTCCTTCTTCGGTGAGGGGTACGCTTTTGAACACTTGATATATATGATTTGGTTGGACTTCCTCCCAAGCGGATCTCACACTAACCCCTCCTTGCTCTTAATCATTGGATTCTTTTGCTTTATCTACGATTCCTTGTAATTCTTTTAGAAAAACTGACATATCTTTGAATTGACGATAGACGCTGGCAAAACGAATATAGGCGATTTCATCTAAATTCACCAAGTCTTCCATCACGTATTCACCAATCATTGTAGAGGAAATCTCATTTTCTCCCCGTTCACGAATGCGTGCTTCCACATGGTCGACGATCTGTTCCATTTGTTCCATGGCTACTGGCCGTTTTTCTGCAGAACGAATCAAGCCTCTCAAGATCTTTTCACGATTGAATTCTTCACGAGCGCCATTTTTCTTAATAACTAACAGAGGTGTTTCTTCTAATCTTTCAAACGTTGTGAATCGAAATCCACAATTTTCACACTCTCTTCTGCGACGAATCGCGCGCCCATCATCAGCCTGACGACTATCAATAACGCGAGAATTATTATGATGACATTTTGGACAATGCATGATTCCACCTCATTTATCTAGATTTATTTTAAAATTATTCACTAATTTACCGTTAGATTAATTAAATTTCTGATTATATTATAACATGACTCGATTATTTTCTAACAGCAAGACAGTAAAAAACTCTAGAATTTTTCTAGAGTTTTTTAAGAATTTACAGTTGATTCTCCCTAACAATGATTCACTGCATAACAAAGTCTGCTTCTGTCGATCCTGAGAATATTTTACGCTTGCTCATGATTTATTTTCTATGTGAAGCGACTTTGGTTCAATGTCATTAAATTTTCCAAAAAGAAAGAAATAAAATTGCCGCTCTGTATACCAAGGAAAACTTAAAATCGTTCTGAGTAGGACTAGGTTCAAGCAGACTACCTCTGTCATTCATCTTAGCTCTTTAACACGGTAATGTCGTGTCTTGTTGTTGTGTTTTGCTGAGTGAAAAAGTTGTCTGCTTTATTCATTCGAAAGGAACTCCTGATTAACAAGTACTTATTTAGCGCAACGAAGAGAATGGCTTGAGTTGTCGCCGTGCTTAGAATTCAATGTGAATTAGTCTCAGTTATCAAGTATTGGTTACTGAGACTTTGAAGCTTGAAAGGCTTGAGACGGTAGGATCAAGCTGGTTCCACGGCTGACTCTGAGCAAGACCTTCTCGCAGTGAAGTGCAGCTAGAGCAATTCGAACGGAATTTGAAAAAACATTTCCTTTTTTAAATAAACTTCTCATTCTTCAGCCATGCTTCAACCTGATGACGCGTTTTTTCTTTAGTTCCGCGGTTGTCAAAAATGATATCGGCCCGTTTTTTCTTCTCTTCGATCGGTAACTGGCTATTGATTCGCTGCATCGCCTGTTCTTCGGTCAGCTGATCCCGCATCATCAAACGCTGTAATTGTAGCTCTTCAGAAATGTAAACGACCGCTGTTTGATCCACTTTTTTATCATACTCAGCTTCAAATAACAACGGAATATCGGCAATCACCAAAGCGGCAATTTTTTTTGCCTCCGTTAGTTGGCGAGAAATTTCCTCCTGTAAAAAAGGCGCCAATAATTCGTTCAATACCTGACGCTGTTCTGGATCGGAAAAAATGACTGCTCCTAGTTTTTTTCGGTCCAGTGTTCCATCTGCATGCAGGATTTCTTTTCCAAAAGTCTCAACGATCGCCGCTAATCCACCTTGATTTGGTTCAACGATCTCTCTAGCGACCACGTCTCCGTCCACAATAGGAAAACCATGTTCTCGAAAAATTTGCACAACGGTGCTTTTCCCGGTGGCGATTCCACCTGTGACACCTAAAATCATCGTCATTGGTTATCTTCCTCTCCATACTTGACACGTCGGGCAATAGTGAGTACCCCTTTGTGCGACTTTAATTTTGACAATCGGCGTCCCACAACGTGAACAAGGCAAACCTGTTTGTCCATAAGCATTCAAAGAAAGTTGAAATTTTCCAGCCTCACCAAGGGCATTGGCATAGGTACGAATCGTCGTTCCCCCAGCTTCGACCGCTCGTCCTAAGACATCGATGATTGCCTGATACAAACATTCCGTCTCAGCTTCATCCAACACGTTTGCTGGTGTCTCTGGATGGATCTGAGCTTCCCACAAGGCTTCATCGACATAGATGTTTCCTAGTCCAGTCACCAGCTTTTGATCTAGCAGCAAAGGCTTGATCGCTTTGGAAGACCGACGTAGCTTTTCTTGAAAAGGTGTCAGAAAAAAGACTTCCGGCACAGGTTCCGGTCCCAATTGTCGAATTCCTTTGTAAGAAAGACTTTGATCTTTTTCAGTCAAGGTCATACGTCCGAATTTTCGAACATCGTTGTAATGTAAGGATGTCCCATCTGTAAACACAAAGACAACATGCGTATGCTTGTCCAGCGTCTGGTTATCTGTCGCTGAATAAAACTCATACTTTCCTTCCATACGCAAATGCGAGATCATATCGACATCCGTTAATTTAAAAATAAGAAATTTCCCTCTTCTTTGGACATCTTCGATTGTTTGACCGATCAATAAGGTTTGAAACTGAGTCACTTCCGGTGATTCGATGATCCGTGGCCAGCGAACTGTCACCTTTTCGATCGTTTTTCCTTGTATGAGTCGAACCAATCCTTTACGTACTGTTTCAACTTCTGGTAGTTCTGGCAATTGCATTCACCTCTTTATTTTGCTTCATACCATGTTTTGCCCCAGCTGCTGTCAGTGACTAGTGGCACATGTAAAGAGACTGCTGTCTCCATGACTTCTTTCACCAATTGATCCAATTGCTTCCATTCGTTTTCTGGAACTTCAAAGACCAGCTCATCATGAACCTGTAGGAGCATCGTTGCTTCCAGCTTTTCTTCTTTCAATCGACGATCCAATTCGATCATTGCGATTTTCAAGATGTCAGCAGCACTCCCTTGGATCGGCGAATTGATTGCCGTTCTCTCAGCAAAAGAACGTAGATTATAATTACGAGAATTGATGTCTGGCAAATATCTACGACGCTGATAAAGGGTTTCTACATAGCCTTTGTCCTTTGCTTCCCGGACAACACTTTCCATATAATTTTTTACCCCTGGATAGCGGTCAAAGTACGTGTCAATATACTGCTGGGCTTCTTTTCTGGTGATTCCCAGATTCTGAGACAAACCATAATCAGAGATACCGTAGACAATCCCAAAATTGACAGCTTTGGCCTGACGGCGCATGTTCGGCGTAACATCCTCGGCTTTTTCAATCCCAAAGACACGCATCGCTGTACTTGAATGGATGTCTTGACCTTCTAGAAAAGCGTCTTTCAAATGTTCATCGTCAGAAATATGAGCCAACACTCGCAGCTCGATCTGAGAATAATCGGAAGAATAGATCAACCAATCTTGTTCTCGCGGTACAAAAGCCTCACGAATTTTCCGCCCTTCTTCCAAGCGAATCGGAATATTTTGCAGGTTAGGATCAACGGAGCTCAAGCGACCAGTTTGGGTCAAGGTTTGCACATAACGGGTATGGATCTTGCCATCTGGCTGGATCATTTTCAGCAAGCCTTCCACGTAGGTCGACTGGATCTTAGAAATTTGACGATAGGTCAAGATATCTTCCACGATCGGTGCCTGTTCTTTCAATTGTTCCAGCACATCTACAGCAGTCGAGTAACCAGTCTTTGTTTTTTTAATAACTGGCAAGCCCATTTTTTCAAAAAGAATCACTCCTAATTGTTTTGGAGAATTCAAATTGAATTCTTCACCTGCCTGCTGATAGATTGTTTGTTCGATCTCATGGAGTCTTGTGGCAAATTCACCCTTCATTTGGTTCAAACGCTGTGCATCTACACGAATACCGGTAATCTCCATCTCAGCTAAAATATCGGACAATGGAAACTCGATGTCATCAAACAATGCCGTTTGTCCTTTGTCTTCTAGTTCATCCTTTAGCTTGTCTGTCAACCAATCGATCGCTTTGATTTTTCGTGCCAAATGAGCATAAAAGACTTCTTCGTCCTCTGGCAAGCCTTTCTTTGCTCCACGTCCATAGACCGAATCATCGGACTGAACCTCCGTATAACCGTAGTGTTCTGCCACAGCTGCAATGTCGTTGCTGTTGTCATTGGTATCAAGTAAATAAGCAGCTAAAAGTACATCATAGTCCAGCCCTTGTGGACGACCAATATAACGATTCAGAACGACTTGCGTCCGTTTGGCGTCAAAGACCTTTTTCTTTTTGGCTGGATCGAATAGCCATTCCTGAAAGGCAGGATCTTCAAAAATCCCTTCATCATTACTGACGTAGATTTTTTTTCGTGTTCCCCAAGCAACCCCTACTATATCTTCAATATGGTAGTTGTCCCCAAGTATCTCTACATAAAAAGCTGTTTCGTCAGCAAACATTTCTGGAGAAGCCTTGTCCACGACTTCGAATAAAACATCTTCCATTTCTGATGCATCCTCGATCACATTTAATTTCTCCAAAAAGGTTTTGAAATTCATTTCTTTGTAAAAAGGAATAAGTTTGTCCAGATCTTTGCCTTCGTATTTTAACGTATCCAGCTCGACCTTGATTGGAGCCTCCGTATTGATCGTAGCCAATTGTTTGGAAAGGAAGGCTAAGTCACGATCATTGATCAGATTTTCCTTCATCTTGCTTTTTTTCATTTCATCGATATGTTCATAGACGCCTTCAACAGAACCATACTGATTAAGTAATTTAATCGCTGTTTTTTCACCGATCTTGGTTACTCCGGGAATGTTATCAGAAGCATCCCCCGCTAATCCTTTCATATCGATGATCTGAGGAGGAGTCAAACCATTGTATTTCTCTGCAATGTGCTCGGGTGTATAGGATTCAATGTCGCTGACCCCTTTGACTGTGATATCGACTTTGATGTGATCCGTCGCCAGCTGGGTCAAGTCCCGGTCACCAGTTAAAATGACCACATCAAAATTCTCCTTGTCGACACGCTTGGCCAAGGTTCCAATGATATCGTCCGCTTCATAGTTATCCAGCTCATAATGTTGGACACCCAAGGCAGTGATCAATTCACGAATATAAGGCATTTGTTCTTTGAACTCACCTGGTGTTTTGGCACGGCCACCTTTGTACTCTCCATATAAATCATTTCTAAAAGTCGTTTTTCCGGCATCAAAAGCCACTAAAACGTGTGTGGGCTGTTCTTTTGCCATCACATTTTCAAACATATTGTTAAAGGCATAAACCGCATTTGTATGTAGACCATTACTGTTTTTAAAGCGTTCCAAAGAATTATGCAACGCAAAAAATGCACGAAAGGCCACACTGTTGCCATCTACTAATAATAATTTATTTTTTGTCATTTTTCCGACTCCTCACTTCAAGCATTCTTCTTTATTTTAACAAAGAACACTAGGGATTGCGATTATTTGCGCACAAAAAAACGAACACCTTTTGATCAGTGTTCGTTGTGATTTTAATCTCTTGAAAAAATTCTCAATAGTGACAAGAACAAGTTGATAAAGTCCAAGTACAACTGCAAAGCCATAAAGGCAGCAAAACCAAGATTATTTTGTCCTTGTGTTGCAAAATAAACTTCACGGATACGTTGATTGTCATAAGCAGTCAAGCCAACGAAAATCACTACTGTCGCGTAGGATAAAAAGTAATCTGCACTCGCACTTCTTAAAAACATATTGATGACTGTCGCGATGATCACGCCCCATAACAAGCCGATCCCTGCTCGACCGATTCCGCTGAGATCACGCTTCGTAAAGGCGCCATAGATCGACATCACGACAAAGGTTGCCGTAGCGATCACGAAGGCTTTCGTGACATTCTCAAAACCGTAAGCATACAGTGTAATCGACAGAACCAAGCCATTCAGTAGTGAATAGACGATAAAACCGGCCAATGTCAATGACGGATTTTTCGCTGCTTTTGCACTCAGCATCAACACCAATAGAATTTCGGCGATCCAGATACCCGTCAAGCCTAGAGGGAAACTTTGGATAAAACCAACCGTTTCCTCCAAAAACACACTTGAGCCCAAAAATGCAGCCAACGCACTGATTCCTAACCCCATACCAAAAATCGCATACACTTTGGCGTAAAACTGATTCAAACCTTTTGCTTCAATCACTTGATTATTCATTTACTTCCTCACTCTCTTCAATAAGAATTGGCGGTTGTACCATAACCACCGCATCAAGTACACGGTCAGCTTCTTCATTGACCGCTTCCACAGAAATCGTTACAACATCTTTTCTTTTGTCTACCTTGATCACTTCAAACTCAAAGGTCAGTGTTTGATAATGATAAACAGGTTCGACAAAATTGACAGAAAAGTTGACCACATGTGAACCCGGTCCAGGTAAATGCTTTGAAATCGCACTGGTTACGATACCCATCAACATGATCGATGGTACGATTGGACGTTCATACGCCGTTTCTTGTGCGTAATCATGTTGGATGTAAAGAGGGTTCGCATCGTTCGTCAGTCCAAGATACAACAGCAGCTGATTGTCTTCGATCGATTCCGTGACTGACAACGAATCACCTTCCTCGATTTCTTCGATGGTTTTCCCTAGTTTTCTTGATTTCCCTATATTCAAAATAGCAGTCCTCCAAGTAAGTTTTCTTTTATTTTATCAAAAGCTAAGAAAAGTGCAAGTGGACACCCTTTAATTTAAATAGACCTTACTCAAAGTCTAAAGAAGTATCGTCGCTCCGATTTAAACGGGTGTTCGAACCCCCGGCAAATCATCTCAACAAGGTTCTACGCTTTTGCTTTCCACCCTTTAGCCTTTAGTGTTTGTAGCATTTTCGAGAACCACTGTTTATAGGTAAAAACACTCCTCTTGCAAATGAAGAGAAGTGCTTGATTCCTTGTTCAAAGACGACTTACAAAACATTGCGAGTCGTGTTACTTAGAAGTGTTTCATAGGCACGTTCAAACTTTTGGACATCACCTGCGCCCATGAAGATCATGACTGCATTTTCGTGATCCAATAATGGCGAAACATTGTCTTCTTTGACTACTTGTCCACCTTTTTTGATTTTAGCGCCTAGATCTTCAATCTTCACGTTGCCCTGAGATTCACGAGCTGAACCAAAGATATCACAAAGATACACTTTATCTGACAGATCCAGAGCATCAGCAAATTCATCCATCAAAGCGATCGTTCGAGTGAATGTATGTGGTTGGAAGACAGCAATGATTTCTTTGTCAGGATATTTTTGACGCGCACCATCAATTGTTGCTTTGATCTCAGCTGGATGATGAGCATAATCATCGACAATCGTCATATCCGCTACGATTTTTTCGCTAAAACGGCGTTTCACTCCTTGGAAGGTCATCATTTCTTCGGCAACTTTTTTCATATCAAAACCTTCTAGATGAGCTGTTGCAATCACACCTAGTGCATTGTTGATATTGTGTTGACCAAATGCCGGCAAGACAAAATGACCAATGAAATCGTTATGGAAATATACATCAAAAGCAGATCCTTCTGTTGTACGAACGATATTACGTGCTTGAATATCATCGTCATCATTGACACCATAATAATAGATCGGTACTTCGGCTTCCAGTTTGCGAAGATATTCGTCATCCCCGAAGGCCAAAATTCCTTTTTTCACTTGATGTGCCATTGTTTGAAAGGCAGAAAAAACATCTTCGATACTCTTATAATAATCAGGATGATCAAAATCGATGTTGGTCATGATCGCATAGTCCGGTGAATACGCTAGAAAATGTCGACGATACTCGCAGGCTTCAAAAGCAAACAGCTCTGCATCCGGATCTCCATGACCGGTCCCGTCACCAATCAAATAACTAGTTGGGCGGATTCCAGTCAAAACATGTGACAACAAACCAGTTGTACTGGTTTTTCCATGAGAGCCTGTGACCGCAATACTTGTAAATTGTTCAATAAACTTGCTGATAAAGTCATGGTAGCGAATAACTTCCAAATCTAATTCACGTGCACGTACTAATTCTTGATGGGCATCTGTATAAGCATTTCCTGCAATGATCGTCAGACCTTCATGAATATTCTCCGCATCAAAAGGATACAAAGAAATCTCTGCCTTTTCCAAATCACGCTGGGTAAAAAAGTATTCCTCTACATCGGAGCCTTGAACCTGTAATCCTTGCTGGTGTAACACAAGAGCCAGTGAACTCATTCCGGAACCTTTGATACCTACAAAATGATAGATTTTTTTATCTGAAATTGTCATAATTTTATTTCCTCTTTTCTCAAGTACACTCTATCGATCAGTCAAAATGATTGGATCATTCTACTTAGTATTTAACTGGGATACATTATCTAATAAATTCTCAGAAATAGCAATCAGTTTGTGCAAGATTTAATTTCCTCTCAATCTTCTTTCAACAGCAACTGTTTTGGTCTCTTTCCATTGTAATCGTCCTTGACAATATCCGCAAACATACCGTTGCGTATTGATCCTTCTTCTTCGATGTACAGATCTCTGACACTTCTGACACTGATAAACGAGAAGCTTGACTTCTTTTTGTAAATTAGGGGCAAAGCGACTGCCGCCAGTTTGAGCCAAAAGTGCTTTGAATTCCGGGTCTTTGTGCTGGTAGCCTTTGCCTTCCAGATGCAAATGGTAGTGACACAGCTCATGTTTGATGATCGCGATAAATTCTTCCCTTTCAAGTACCAGCATCCTCGGATTAAAGTCCAGATGGTGATCCTTTAAATGATAGCGTCCACCTGTTGTTTTCAAACGAGCATTGAAGGTTGCTTGATGAACAAAAGGTTTTTGAAAAAATTCTAGCGAGACCTCTTCTACTAGCTGTTGTAGCTCTTTCGGTGTCATTTCGATGCTCCTGGGTCAAGCATCGTCAAACTGATACGCCCTTTCTTCACATCGACTTGTTCGATCCAAACCGTCACGATATCTCCAACAGAAACAACGTCTTTCGGATGCTTCACAAAGCGTTTACTTAGTTTGGAGATATGCACTAAACCATCTTGTTTGACTCCAATATCAACAAACGCACCAAAATCGATCACATTACGAACCGTACCGGTCAATTCCATGCCGGATTTTAAATCTTCCATTGACAGTACATCCTTGCGCAGCAACGGTGCCGGCATCTCATCACGCATATCCCTACCCGGCTGAACCAGAGCTTTGATTATATCAATCAAGGTTTCTTTTCCGATTTCAATCGTTTTAGCAAGCTGTGAAATATCCAATTGATTCAAGCGCTCCTTAGCCGTTTCTTCTCCTAATGAAGCCAGAGGAAGCTCCGCCAAACGTAAAATTTCTTTGGCTGCATCATAACTTTCGGGATGGATTCCTGTGTTGTCCAAGATATTTTTACCACCAGGAATCCGTAAAAAACCGATCGCTTGTTCATAGGCTTTAGGGCCTAAACGTGGTACTTTTTTCAACTGATTTCTTTGAATGAAGGCACCATTTTCTTCACGGTACTTCACGACATTTTGAGCAGTCGTCTTGTTTAGACCGGATACGTGTTGCAGCAGTTGTGGACTTGCCGTATTAACATCAACACCGACCTGATTCACCACCGTCTCAACCACAAAATCCAACTGCTCTGCTAAGCGTTTCTGAGAAACATCGTGTTGGTATTGTCCCACACCGACTGCTTTCGGTTCAATCTTGACTAACTCAGCCAGAGGATCCTGCAAGCGTCGACCAATACTGATCGCACTTCTTTCTTCTACTGGCAATTCAGGAAATTCTTGTCGTGCCGTGTCACTGGCAGAATAAACAGATGCTCCAGCTTCGTTGACGATCACGTAAAAAACATCTCGCTTGATTGCTTTCAACTGATCAGCAACAAATTGCTCCGATTCACGGCTAGCTGTACCATTTCCGATCGCGACCATATCGACTTGATAGGTCTCGATCAGCTTAGTCAATGCTGGTCCTGCCGCTTTACGTTTGTCCATAGATGCTGGTTTATGTGGATAAATCACTTCGATCGCCAACAATTTCCCAGTGGCATCAACGACTGCCAGTTTACAGCCTGTTCGATACGCTGGATCAAAGCCAAGCACGACTTTCCCTTTTAAGGGTGACTGTAGCAAAAGATTCCGCAAATTTTCACCAAAAATAGCGATTGCCTGTTCATCTGCCTTTTCAGTCAATTCGTTGCGAATCTCTCGTTCAAGTGCCGGACCAATAAAACGTTTGTAGGCATCCTGATAGGCTTCGATAATCAAAGGCGTTGCGGATGATTGCGGTACTTTGATGAGCTGACGCTGTAAATACTCAAAAATCTTTTGATCGTCTGCCTCCAACGAGACTTTTAAGATATCTTCTTTTTCACCACGATTTGTCGCTAGTACGCGATGGGAGACCATTTTATGAACCGGCTCCGAAAAATCATAGTACATTTCATAAATTCCTTTTTCATCTTTTTCGGCATTTTTCACTTTGCTAGTATAACTGCCTTTATTGAAAAGATAGCTCCGGATCCAAGTTCTAAATTTGGCAGAATCGCCAAATTGCTCGGCCAAAATCTCATGCACTCCCTGCAGTGCTTGTTCAGAGGTTTCAATGGCTTCATTCAAATAATGACTAGCTTTCTCATAAACGTTTTCTTTGGGAAAGGTCAGCAACCATTTGGCAAAGGGTTCTAAGCCATTTTCTTTGGCGATCGTTGCTTTTGTCCGACGTTTTTGTTTATACGGACGGTAAAGATCTTCCACCTGTTGCATTTTGGTTGCTTGTAAGATTTGTTGACTCAATTCAGGAGTCAATTTTTCCTGTTCTTCAATCAAACGTAAGACTTCCTCTTTACGTTTTTCTAAATTTTCTAAATAAGTAAACCGTTCTTCGATTTCGCGAATCTGAACCTCGTCTAGGCCTCCGGTCATTTCTTTACGATAGCGGGCAATAAAAGGAACGGTATTTCCTTCATTTAATAGTTCTAAAACTTTGATTAACTGGCCGTTCTTGTAGCTAGTCAGTTCTTGTTGTAAAAGTTGAATGATTTTCTTGTTCATTTCCATCTACTTTCGCACCTTCCTCTATAACATCCTTCTTAGTTTATCACAAAAAAAGAGAAGTATCATTGTTCTAATGTTTCAGAACAATGATACTTTCTTTAAAAATCTGGTTGCCACGGCCCCTCTTGATTTTGATACTCTATGTCCTTGATCATTTGATCTTTGTCAAAGATGACACCATGCACAGAGCCTCCAAAAACAGCCCCACCATCAATACCGATCTTATCGTCTGATATCCACAGATCCGTCGTTTTCATATCTCCGTGGAGCATTGGTGTGATCGTATGCCCGAAGACAATGATTTTTCCTGTTTTATTTTTTCCGTGATGAAAAGCGTCTCTGATC
Source organism: Enterococcus olivae (assembly GCF_053760925.1). Taxonomy (NCBI): domain Bacteria; kingdom Bacillati; phylum Bacillota; class Bacilli; order Lactobacillales; family Enterococcaceae; genus Enterococcus; species Enterococcus olivae. The sequence goes on along the minus strand of NZ_JBSMVT010000005.1, from coordinate 41,778 downwards.
CAGACAAAGTCGCGAGGATCTGTTTTACGCCAGTCTTTTTTCTCCAAATCGACTCCCGCATGAACAAACAAATACTTGCCCCATTCATAATACAATGGACGATCCGTCAAAAAAGAAACCAACTCTTTGTAACGGGAACGAATCATCATGGAAATTTCCGTAGGGGAATACTCCTCGGTTGCTCCAGGATGCAGTAAACTTTCAATAGTTTCCTTGCCACCGTTTCGTATATAGCCTATCATCCAGTCCTCCGGTGAAACAAGGAACTGCAGAAAATATTCCTCGTGATTGCCCCGTAAATAGACGGCATCGTATTTTTCAACAAGTTCTTTCCCTAGCAAGAAGCACTCCTTGCTTTGCTTGCCACGATCATTCAAGTCACCAATCAATACTAGCTGATGAAGCGCTGGATCGAATTCAGCCAATAGTTTTTTGAATAAATCCAATTTCCCATGGATATCACTGATCACGTACACATAAGGTTTCATGCTAGCCACTCCCTTTTGTTTTATTATACTCCTTTTTGTCTTTTGATTCATGTTATGCCAAATTATAAAAAAGAGCCACCCTTTTACAAGAATGGCTCCATCACATTATTTTCCTGAAACTGCGTAATAATTTCCATCTGGATCGGCAAAGTTAAAGATCATTTGCTCTTCCATTTGAATCATATCACCTACCTCAACATCCAGTGTTGAGATTTTTTTGTACAAGGCTGTAATATCCTCTGAGTTGAACATGATCGATGGTGAATTGGTTGCCACTTCGGGTGAATGGCTTTCAATAAATTCACGGTCATATAAAACAAAATGAACTTGAGCTGCTTTATTAGGTGCGATCTCCACCACCAATGTACCATCCAGTTCTTGCTGCTCCACAATAACAAAGTCTAGTGCCTGCCAAAATTCAACAGCTGCCGGAACATCATCTACATAGATCATTACTTGCATATCGTTTAAGAACATCTGTTTATTCCTCTTTCTTATCCTGATTAAAGTTCAAAGTGATCCCTGGTTTATCTGTGATGATCTCGGTCACTTCATACGTCAATCGTTTCAAAATATCAAACAAAGGTTCTACTAGTAGATCCGCTTCTTCTTTATTCAAATCGGAAGGACCCTTGACTTGTCGGTTCACGATATGATTGACCTGTCCAATTGCTCCACTGATAATAAATTTCGGAAAAACGACTGAAAAATGCAAACGAGCCCCCACGACACTATTTTCCTTTGGATACTCTTCATTTGGTACCTTCAAAGGTGCAAAACCAACATTTAATTTTGTTTCTGCTTCCGAATTTGGGTCACGCATATCAAAATGGTATTTTTCAACTACAGGTTGTTGTCTTTTAATTTCCAAATTTTTCACTCTCCTCGCAAAAAGTATATCATAATTTTATCTAACTACCTAGAATAGGCAGAGGGATCAATGAGACCTTTTTGTTTATTTTTACATGTTTTCTAAATAATCCAACGCATCTTGCAATGTTTTAACGGGGACGATTTCCATGCTAGAGTTCAATTTTTCCAAAGCAAGCTTGGCTTCTTCAAAATTAGATTTCAGCTCAGGATCTCTTGCTCTCTGTTCCTCTGTTATCTCATCGTCAGGGGCAAAAAAGATCTCAATACCTTCTTTATTGGCACTAGCTATTTTTTTATCGATTCCACCAATCCGGCCGATCGTTCCATCACTATTGATCGTTCCGGTACCCGCAATATGCTTGCCCTGACGCAAGTCACTATCGATCAATTGTTCATAAATTTCCAAAGTAAACATCAAGCCAGCAGAAGGACCTCCAATATTTTTAACATCAAATTCGATCGTATCTTCTGAATGGATCTCGGTATGATCCACCAAAGTAATGCCGATACCGGCTTTTTGATTTGTAGGTAGCTCGATCAATTCTCCTTTAGTTTGCTTCTCTTGATCGTCTTGGACATAGGTCACCTCGACTTCATCTCCGATATCCTTACTTTGAACATAATCCATGAATTCCTGATTATTATCAAAGCTACGTCCATCGACTTTAGTCACGGTATCCCCCACAGTGATTTCTCCATAAAAATTAGATGTCGGACTGACACTCATCACATAGACACCTTTGTACTCAAAGGTATAAGGACGACCTGCTGACTTTAAGGCTTGTTCGATCGCACTGTTTTGAGAAGAGTCCATATAGTAGCGTTGGATACGTTCGTACTCTTCGTCTGTCGCTCCACCGAACATTTCTTCTTCACTGATCACATCCTGAAATGGATCAAGCTTGGCGATCGCTGCTGTCCAAACAGTTGCCTGTCGAATGCCTACTGAAGTCAGTGAAAACGAGCCAGATTGCTCATCTTTCTCTCCATTGACCGTCACCAATTCTTTCAAGTCGATCGTAGAACCCGGTCGCTCTACAAAATAAGGAATCGGTAAGAAGAGACTGGCAGCTACTACGAGCGAGAGCAGAACTAGCAGTAGGTATTTTACAACACTCTTATTCTTCATTTTTTTCACGCTTCTTCAGGATTACTTTATAAACATTCTCTGGAAGATACTTTTGAACGTCTCCACCAAATAACAAGACTTCCTTGATCAAGCTCGAACTGATATGGCTGTACTCGGGCTTCGCGATCAAAAATACTGTCTCCAGTTCAGAATCTAGGTGATGGTTCATTTCCATAATATCTCGTTCGTATTCATAATCTTTCACACTACGAATACCACGCAGTAAAAAACGTGCCTCCAAACGTGCCGCTGTCTTTACAGTTAACTCTGTTTCCTGAGAAACAACCGAAACGTTGGGTAAATGTGCCACAGCTTTTTCCACCAATTGTTTTTTTTCTTCAGCTGAGAATAACGATTTCTTATTAGTGTTGACAAAAACACCAATAAACAACTCATCAAAAAGTTTTGCTCCACGTTCTATCGTATCTAAATGACCCATGGTCAAAGGATCAAAACTTCCTGGAAATAAAGCAATTTTTTTCATTTTTAATCCTCATTTCTATAAATCGTCACAGCAGTCATTCCATAATTCTGCTTTTTGATTTGGTTCAACGATTCAATTCTATCCGGTAATTCAACCGTTTTATCTGTTTCACAAACGACCAGACCATCTCTCTTCAACAAATTTTCTGAGAGCATTTTTTCAAGCTGCTGAAGAATTTGTTGTTTGGCATAAGGCGGATCAAGTAAGATCAAATCAAATGCCTCATCTTCTAAAGCCAATTTTTGAATCGCCTGATTCGCATCCATTTTTAGAGTGATGAACTTTTCTGGCTCTTTGGTGATCTTGATATTTTCTTGAATGATTTTCATTGCCGGATAACTTCGATCCACACAAACAGCAAGCTCCATTCCTCGGGAAATTGCTTCGATCGCCAAGCCTCCACTGCCAGCAAATAGATCCAAAACTCGTCCTCCATCGAAATAAGGTCCGATCATATTAAAAATAGATTCTTTGACTTTATCCGAAGTTGGACGTGTATTATTTCCATCTAAACTTTTTAAACGTCTTCCACGATATGTGCCAGATACTACACGCATAGAAATGTTCCTTTCATTGATTACTTATTTATTTGGTTGAATCTCTTGATCCAACTGTGCGTCAAAAACGATAAACGCATTACTTTAAAGAACGTCACACCATAACTTGGTTTACTCGTATTTCAATCCATGCAGTCACGAGGACTGCAACGATGACGAGGGAAACTAATATCCCCGCCGGTCATTATTTCAATCCATGCAGTCACAAGGACTGCAACTCTTATAGTGACCCTCCGTATGTTTTAAACACAAATTTCAATCCGTGCAGTCATAAAGACTACAATAATGTTTCATAATAACCAGTATAGTTTAGCCTTATTATTTCAGTTCAGACTCCAGTTCCCTTTGATTACTGAATCGTAGTGATTCAGACGAAGGGGACTACCCTCGCTTCGCTCAGCTAGTACTGTTCATCATCAGCTCTCGCTCTCACTTCGTTCGGCGAATCGCTGTGATTCACAGCAAATAGGTTGGACATAAAGTCCAACCTTTCTTATACGTGTTCAGCTAGGCGTATTGTTGCATTTCTTTCTTCGAGGTCGCCTTTGTCTTCGACTACTTGGAAGGCGGCTTTGGTTCCGATTTTTTCGCCAAAGTTCATTTCGATGTCTGGACGGTGAGAGACGTCTACGTGTCGAACAAAATGAAGTCGGGTCAACTTTTCGATACACTCATCAACCTTCTCCTCATTGACGTAGATAAAGACATATTTCATCCGTCTTGAGACATAATGGATGAAGCCAAAACGACGTAAGTTTTTTAACTGTCTCAAGCTGTAGACCCAAACAACCAGTCCACGTCTTTTTTGTATTTCAAATTCTTCTGAATTAGCTGGCATGACATTTTCCTCCACAACTTGATCTACTTTCAAAAAATGGATTTCCGGTGTCGACTTTGATTTCTTCAGAAATTGAACGAGCAATCTTAATTCCTAATTCGTCCAAAACGCCCTGTAATTCCGTCTCAGAAATTCGAAATTCTGCTACGACTGGATGAACATCCAGAACTCGTTTGGCTTTACGTAGAGAACGTTGTTTTTCTCTGTGATCGGGTGCATAGCCTCCATAGGCTGCTACACGGTCAAAGGCTTCTTTTTTCTGAAGAAAATCTGAACGAATCTCCTGGACTTCCTTGTCTTGAGAAAGATTCTTTTTATTAAGTAAATAACTTTTAAAAGTCTGACTGTCTTCCAAGGTTTTTAAAAGTTTTTCTACTTGATCTTCTATTTCAAAAAATTGGTCATCATAAATCAATTTTCGTCACTATCCTCTGTTGTATTTTCTACTTTCTGTAATAAGACTACCACATTTTCTTTTGAAAAGGCAATGCCTAATGCTTCTGCGTCTTGATGCATGTAACGCGCATGTAGATATGGGGTGCTGTACCAGCTTAAGATAGCGAACATCGGATCATAGACCGGTAATTCTAAATAAAGCATTGCTGTATCGATAGAAAATTCGGATAAAACATCCTCCATTTCCAATCTGTTCAATCTAAAGAGCTCGTTATCTAGTTCATTTTGTATCCGCTGAAGCTTCTGCACTCGTTCGGTAGTCAAAAATTCTTCCGGTTCCGCAAAGAATGTTCCTAAAATTTGCTCGCTCATGATCTGAGCGCTGGACTCAAGATAAAACGCGTCTAGCTGATCTCTTTCTCTAAATAATTGAAACAGCTGCTTGCTGTGGTTTTGTTTATTTTGATTGATCACTTCCCAATCAGCAGACTCTTCTGTCAAGAAACGTGGAGTGATTCCCTCTGTCACACTGTATGGTCTCAGTTTCAATAATGTTTCTTTGTTTAAATACATCACGCTGTTCAAAGAACTTTCCCCACTATCCTGACTAAAGAACAGCATCGCAAAACTTCCATTATCAAAGGCGATCAGTGGACGATAATTCATATCATCCTCCGTCAGTTCAAAACCAATTGTTCGTCCTTCATAATTAATGCTGAAATTTGGATAAATCATCGTGAGTTTAGCCAATTCGTTCATCGTCATGTCAAAAGTAAATGGCTGGACCAGTTCATTTTGTTCACCCATTATTTTGATACTGGTAATTCGATCTTTTTCAGTATTGACTTCCAGATAGTTCTGATTATCAAATAAATACTGGTGAATAACAAAAGAAAATCCAGAAGAGTACACCTCTTCTGGATGACCATACACCTTTTCAAATTCCGACAATTTTTGCCCAATCCATTGAGCAAAACCATCTGTTTGAATAGGCTCATAGTTCCAGGTCGTTGGTGGAGGAACTCTCCGGATTTCACTTTCAGGCGGCTCAGTGGAAGCAGGAGGGAACCAAACTGGATGCATGTATAAAAGAAACAAGCATCCTATAAAAATCAAACTGAACAAGATTCCTCTTTGCTTCACGCTGAATCCTACCTTTCTTTATTTTTCTTTGACTTCAATCAACAGATCACCAGAAGAAATTGGTTCGCCTTCTGTTACATGCAGATATTCTACAACACCATCAAAGCGAGCTTCGACAGATGTCTCCATCTTCATCGCTTCAGTGACCATCAACGTATCCCCACGTTTTACTTTGTCTCCCTGTTTAACAAGGATCTGTAGCACGGAACCAGACATCGTTGCACCGATTTGTTCTTTATTCGTTGGTTCTGCTTTTTTCTTCGTAACGACAGCGCTTTTGATCGAAGTATCTTTGACTACGATCTCGCGACGTTGACCATTCAAGTTAAAGAACAAGGTACGGTTTCCTTCTAAATCAGCCTCACCGATTTGATCTAGACGAAGAATCAAGTTTTTGCCTTTTTCAATCTCAACATTGATTTTCTCTCCAGATCTCATACCATTGAAGAAGGTTGGTGTATCTAATACTTTGATATCCGCGAATTGCTCATAGGCTTTGCGATAGGCCAAGAAAATCTCTGGATACATCAAGTAACTTAATACTTCGTCTTTTTCAGGTTCGTAACCGATCTGTTCAGCTAGTTTAGCCTTCACTTCTTCAAAATCAACCGGTTTTGCCAATGCTCCTGGACGATCAGTATAAGCTGGTCGATCCTTCAAGATGACTTTCTGTAGTTTCTCAGGGAATCCGCCGACTGGTTGGCCTAATTCACCTTGGAAGAAGGTCACGACTGATTCAGGGAAGCTGATGGATTCACCACGTTCATAAAGCTCTTCCTCATTCAGATCATTTTGTACCATGAACAAGGCCATGTCTCCAACTACTTTAGAAGAAGGTGTTACTTTGACGATATCGCCAAACATCATATTCACTGTATGATACATTTTTTTGATTTCATCCCAACGATCGCCTAAGCCAACAGCTTTTGCCTGTTGTTGTAAATTAGAGTACTGTCCACCCGGCATTTCATGCATGTAAACCTCTGTTTGTGGAACATTCAGCCCGTTTTCAAAAGGTGCATAGTACATGCGAACATCTTCCCAGTAATGGTTAAGTTCCTGTACATTTTCAATATTGATATCCGGAACACGTTTGCCATTGACTAGTGCATAGTACAAGCTGCTCATGCTTGGCTGACTCGTATTGCTACTCATGGCACTCATGGCTACATCTACAATGTCCACACCTGCAGTAACTGCCGCGGAATAAGTAATGATCCCATTCCCACTCGTATCATGTGTATGCAAATGAATCGGGATATCGATGGTGTCTTTCAATTCACTGATCAAACGATAGGACGCTTGGGGTTTCAACAAGCCTGCCATATCTTTGACTGCGATGACATGAGCACCTAGTGCTTGTAATTCTTTCGCCATATCTTTGTAGTACTGTACAGAATATTTTGCTCTTGAAGGATCATTGATATCCCCAGTATAACAAATCGTTGCTTCAGCGATTTTACCTGTATCACGAACGGCCTGGATACTTTTTTCCATTTGAGGAATCCAGTTCAGACTGTCAAAAATACGGAAAACGTCAATTCCTTGTTTGGCAGCTTCATTGATAAATTCCACCAATACATTGTCTGGGTAGTTTGAATATCCAACAGCGTTAGAACCTCTGAAAAGCATTTGCAGTAAAGTATTTGGCATTTTTTTACGTAAAACACGCAATCTTTCCCACGGATCTTCTGTTAAAAAGCGATAGGCAACATCAAAGGTAGCTCCACCCCACATCTCACTTGAGAACAACTGAGGGATCGCTTTTTCTGTCGTATCAGCGATTTTTGCCAAATCCGTTGTACGTACACGAGTAGCTAGCAAGCTCTGGTGCGCGTCACGGAAAGTCGTATCTGTCAACAACACATTCTTTTGCTCTTTGATCCATTCAACAACGGCGTCTGAGCCTTTCGTGTCAAGAATCTTTTTCCCTGTTACTAAATCATCAAATGTTTCCAACTGCTTAGGCATCCGTGGCTCAGCGAAGAAGCGCTTGTTTTGTTTCTCAATCCCTGGAAAACCATTGACAGTGATCTCTCCGATGTATTTCATCGTTTTGTTCCCACGATCTCGTGTGCGAGGAAATTCAAATAGTTCTGGTGTCGTATCGATAAAGATTGTTTTTGCTTCACCTGAACGGAACTGTGGATGACGTACGACGTTACGCATAAACGGAATATTCGTTTCTACACCACGGACACGGAATTCTTTCAAGCAGCGTTCCATTTTTTCGATTGCTTGTTTGAATGTAGACCCGTGTGTACACACTTTCACTAACAATGAATCAAAATACGGTGTCACGATTGCTCCAGTATAGGCATTACCGACATCCAAACGCACACCAAAACCACCTGGTGAGCGGTAAGTATCGATCTTGCCAGTATCCGGCATAAATCCATTCAATGGATCTTCTGTCGTGATACGACATTGGATCGCTGCTCCTTCAAAAGTGATTTTATCCTGTGTTGGAATACCGATTTCTTCGTGCAGATTTTTACCTTGTGCAATCAAAATTTGGGTCGTAACAATATCGACGTCAGTGATCATCTCAGTGATCGTATGTTCTACCTGAACACGAGGATTGACTTCGATAAAGTAGAATTGATCTCCTTCAACCAAAAATTCAACTGTTCCCGCATTGACATAATTGACATGCTTCATTAACTGAACTGCAGCGTTACAGATTTTCTCACGCTGCTCATCATTCATTGAGACGCACGGAGCAACCTCTACAACCTTCTGGTGACGTCTTTGAACTGAACAGTCACGTTCAAACAAATGAATCACATTGCCATGGGCATCCCCTAAAATCTGTACTTCAATATGCTTAGGGTTACCGATATATTTCTCTACATAAACTTCATCACTACCAAAAGCGGCTTTCGCTTCACTTTTTGCACGTTCATAACCATCACGTGCTTCTTTTTCATCATGGGCAACACGCATACCGCGTCCGCCTCCACCAAGAGCGGCTTTGATCATTACTGGATAACCATGTGTCTCTGCAAACTCTAAAACACCTTCGACAGAATCAACTGGACCATCTGATCCTGGAATGGATTGAATTCCTGCTGCAATGGCTGCTTCTTTTGCTTTGATCTTATCTCCAAAAATATCTAAATGATGCGGAGTTGGACCAATAAAGATGATGCCCTCTTCCTCACAACGTTTAGCAAATCCCAAATTCTCCGATAAGAAGCCATAGCCTGGGTGAATCGCTTCAGCACCAGATTCTTTGGCGATACGAATGATATCTTCAATATCTAAATAAGCATCAATAGGGCGCTTGCCTTCTCCTACTAAATAAGCTTCATCTGCTTTGAAACGATGAACAGAATACTCATCTTCTGCAGCATAAATCCCTACTGTTTTAATTTTTAATTCCACACATGCCCGAAACACGCGAATCGCGATTTCGCCTCGGTTCGCAACAAGAATTTTTTTCATCAAACCACTCCTCTTTCACTTCTAAATCAATAATTTAATTGATAGGCTTTTTTCTTTTCATCCGCACTAATATTCAATACAAAACCAATACATATAGAGAACATCAAAAGACTGGAACCACCCTGACTAATGAAAGGGAACGTAATTCCTGTTAATGGAATAACCCCCGTAATTCCTCCTAAGTTGATAAAGACTGAAATTAAAAATAACGCACCGATTCCAATACACATCATGGAATTAAACGCATCATTTGAACGAATACCAATCAATATGATCCTTGCAATCATATAAAAAAGCAATCCCAAAATAATGATTGCCACGATCAATCCCAACTCTTCCACCACGATTGAAAACGCAAAATCTGTATGCGCAAATTTAAGAAATCCTTTTTTCTGGATACTATTTCCTAAACCTCTACCAAACAATCCACCATTGAACATCGCATAATAGCCATGAATCAACTGATGTCCGTCTCCAAACTCGTCAATGAACGGATTTCGGAAAGTAGAGAAACGTGTCAGTACATGGGATGGCAGGAAAAGTCTCCCTACCGAATTAACAGCAAAAATCGCTAAGATACTACCAACAATTGCGACAGCACCTGTAAAGAACGTGTAGAGATAATTGACACCACTGGTCAACAACACTACCATAACCAATAACACAATTACTGCGGCATTCCCTAAGTCAGGATAAATCGTGACGATCCCGACTTGACAGGCAATAACAATCAACAAGCCTTTGACACTGGTCCAAAAATTGTCTTGGATCAGCTGCTGACGTCTTGTCAAATTCACAGATAAAAACCAGATAACGATAAACTTCAAGAATTCGACCGGCTGAATCGATCCGATACCTGGCAATTGGATCCAACCATAGGCACCATTCGTATCCTCTTTGTCAAAAAGAAACACTGTCAAAAGCAAGATCGTTATCACGACCATAGCGATTTGGACCAGCTTTTTATTCCTTAAAAAGTCGATTTTCATTTTATAAATGACGACCATCAAAATCAAACTCAATATCCAGAAAGCAAACTGTCTGACGACTTGATATTCAAAGCTTCGCCCATCAGAAAACATGATGTATGCTGTGGTACTGTAAACCATCATTAATCCAACGACACTTAGAATCAAATAAGGGACTAAAATACCTAAATCGAGGAATTGTCTTTTTTTAATTTTTTTATTAGGCAAGACTTACCCCTCCCTGCCTACTTCATTTGCTTTAGTTTCTTTATAAACTTCGTTATATAACTTATTCAAATCTCTTTCCAAGTCGCTTAACAGCTGTTGTCCTGCTTCATTTGAAACAATGCCCAAACGAATAGCAAAAGCCACTTGACGAGACAAACCGTACATTTGAGTATCGACTACTTCTTCAAAAGCTTTACATTGAGAAATGCACAAACTATTTTTTTGATTACGAATCAGCATACGGATACGATCCGCTTCTTGGACCAATAAATCAGCTGCCAATTCTGGAGAAATAGATTCCATTTCGCTCCCTCCTATCTTTCGTTTCATTATTATAGCATAAGTTTTAAGGAAATTGGTTATTTCAAATCATGACTTTGTATAAAAATTAGAAAAAAACGAACAAAAATTTCATTGTTTTGCCATTTTACAGATTTTTCAAAAAATTTCTAGCTGGATTTTTTTCTTTATTCGTTTTTTACTCTTTTCTAAATCAAGCAACGTGAAACAACAACACGATATGAAACATTTGTCTTTCTATTTTATTTGCCTGAAAAAAACAAAATGCTTTATGTCAGCTTTTTTTAAGCTCACTATTAAAAGTTTCCCACAGATTCTAAGTTCTTACTTTTTCTCTGACTCTTTTCAAAAAAAGGCAAGTGATGCGGTCGCATCACTTGCCTTGAATCGTCTCTTAGTCAGCTTTTTTCTTTTTCTTCGCTGCCTTTTCACGTTCGTTTTTGTTTAGAATTTGTTTACGCAAACGAATGCTTTCCGGTGTTACTTCACAATATTCGTCGTCATTCAAAAATTCCAAAGATTCTTCTAATGATAAGATACGTGGTTTTTTGATGACTGATGTTTGATCTTTCGTTGCTGAACGAACGTTAGTCATTTGTTTAGCTTTCGTAATGTTAACAGTTAAGTCGTTGTCACGAGCATTTTCACCAATGATCATACCTTCATAAACTTCCGTAGTTGGTTCTACAAAGACTGTTCCGCGTTCTTCAATACTCATGATCGAATAAGTTGTCGCTTTACCAGTATCAATAGAAACCAAGGCACCATGATGACGTCCACCGATCTGTGTTGGAATCATTGGTAGATATTGATCGAAGGTGTGGTTCATGATTCCGTAACCACGAGTCATTGACAAGAATTCATTCGTATAACCAATCAAGCCACGAGCAGGAGCTAAGAAAATGATTCTTACTTGACCATTTCCAGTGTTGATCATGTCTTGCATCTCAGCTTTACGAATCCCTAATGATTCGATAACTGATCCCATGTATTCTTCCGGAGTATCGATTTGAACGCGCTCAAATGGTTCACATTTCACACCATCAATTTCACGTTCGATTACTTCTGGACGTGATACTTGCAATTCATAACCTTCACGACGCATGTTTTCGATCAAGATAGACAAATGCAATTCTCCACGACCTGAAACTGTCCAAGAATCCGGACCAATTGGTTCTACTCTTAAAGAGACATCTGTTTGTAGTTCTGACATCAATCGTTCTTCAATTTTACGAGCTGTCACAAATTTACCTTCACGACCAGCGAAAGGTGAGTTATTTACTAAAAAAGTCATTTGCAGGGTTGGTTCATCGATATGCAAAATTGGTAACGCATCTTGATGATCTGCTGGTGTTACCGTTTCACCAACGAAGATATCTTCCATCCCAGAAACAGCGATCAAATCACCGGCAATTGCTTCTTCAATTTCTACTTTCTGTAAGCCAAAGAATCCATAAAGTTTCGTTACACGGAATTGTTTCACGGTTCCGTCTAATTTCATTAATGCAACACTGTCACCAACTTTGATTTTCCCACGGAATACACGACCGATCCCAATACGACCAACATAATCATTGTAGTCTAAAAGAGATACTTGGAATTGTAGCGGTTCGTCACTATTGTCGATAGGTGCAGGAATATGTTCAATGATCGTATCAAAAACTGGTCCCATTGTGTGCTCTTGCTCAGCAGGATCGTCAGAAGTGCTTGACGTTCCATTCAATGCTGACGCGTAAATCACTGGGAAATCTAATTGATCGTCATCTGCACCTAATTCGATAAATAATTCTAATACTTCGTCTACTACGTGTTCAGGACGTGCAGAAGGCTTATCGATTTTGTTGATAACTACGATTGGTGTAACGTGTTGTTCTAAGGCTTTTTTCAATACAAAACGTGTTTGAGGCATTGTACCTTCATAAGAATCGACAACTAAAACTACGCCGTCAACCATTTTCATGATACGTTCCACTTCTCCACCAAAGTCCGCGTGTCCAGGGGTATCCATAATGTTGATGCGAGTTCCTTGATAATCGACAGCTGTATTTTTAGCTAAGATTGTAATTCCACGTTCTTTTTCAATTGCGTTTGAGTCCATTGCACGTTCTTGTAATTGGGTACGAGCATCTAATGTGTCTGATTGTTTTAGTAGTTCATCTACTAATGTTGTTTTACCATGGTCAACGTGGGCGATAATGGCTACGTTGCGAATATCATCTCTATGTTTCAATTTAATTGCTCCTTTTAATTTGGCTTTACACTTGACGAGTAATTATAACAAATATCGTTTCTGAAAACTAGTGAAAAGTTTTCACTTTTTCACTTTTTATTAAAAAAACTGATTTTTCTTGTCTGTTTAGTCCAATTCAAACGTTTCTTGATCAAACTCTTTTTGTAATTTTTTTGCGTACGATAAAAAACCTTGAAAATCAGGCAACTGATTTCAAGGTTCTTCGTTATTTTTTGCTTTGTAGAGCCAGTGTCAGCATTTCTTCATAGGCAGCGGGTGTTCCTGCTAAAAATCGTTCCCTGCCATCTATTTTTAAGGTTTCACCGTAGATACTGCTCATCTTCATTCCAAGCGCTTCGATCAAAACACCACCCGGTGCGTAATCCCAAGGCGCCAGATGAGAGACATAGCCGATTCGTTTCCCTAAAGCCATATCAATCAATTCTAGGCCGGCACATCCAGACATACGCACACCCATCGAGCGATCACCCATGAGTTGTGCATTGTAGGCATTTTGTGCATACATACTGGCATTCATTCCCAGTAAACCTTCTGACAAGGGACAGTCTGCCGGAACAGGGACACGCTCTTCATTCAAGAAGACACCGATGTCTCTGCCACCCCATAGTAGACGATCTTCCATGACGTCATAGACAAAGCCCAATAAGCCCTCGCCGTCTTCATAAACGGCTACCATGATACAAAAATTTTCTTGCTCTAGAACAAAATTCATCGTTCCATCGATCGGATCAATGATGAACACTCGTCCGCTCAAGTCCTTTAACTGATCGTGCCCATTTTCTTCACCCAAGATTTTCGATTCTGGATCGAATGCTAGCATTTGATCCGCTAAATACTCTTGGATCATTTTGTCGATATTGGTCACTAGATCTTTACGACTGGTTTTAGTATCCACAGTCAACTCTTCTTCTGACAAGGCGTGCTTGATTTTTTCTCCTGCTTCTTTCATCCAATAACGGATCTCATTGATCAATATTTGCATGGCGTTCATCCTTTCATCTTCAATCTTCCATCAGTTTTTGTTTTTGCTTCTTGAAGCGCACGATACAGAGAGTAACCTGACAGTTCTTCGAATTCTCTACCTAATCGGCGCTCTTCTCCAATACTTCGGACAACTGTTTTAAAGGCTTTGTAAGTTGACAGAAACTTTTGAGTGGGAATTCCTTTTTCATACACTTGTTCCAACGCATCCCACATATTTACAACAAGAACCATTTCATCTGTCGTCCAATTTAAATCAATGGGATATTGATAGTCTTTCATTCATTCTTCCTCGCTTCTTTTAATCACCTCTTAGTTTATCATAGATAGAGGGACAAGGAAAACCATTCAAAGACTCCTTCCGATATAAGTCTAAATTTTCTATGAGTAGCTGAGTTACTTTTGAAAAAAGCCTTGCTACACTACATGTGACTGCCTAGAACTGACTAGAGGATAAAATTTAATTACTCTAATCGTTGTCATCAATCTTGAAGTTCAGCAAGTTGCTGCAGAGCTTTTTGGGGTACATCACTTTCCGAAACTTCCTCATAAGTCTCAACGTGGGCTCCTTTATTCGTCAATCGTAGATATCGATCCTTCTTTAACTCTGATATACCATTAAACGCAATTTGTCTGGTTTCACCGTCTTCATAAACAGCAATTTGCTTATAATGCGCGGTTCCGTAGCCGTTAACGCTATCTGCTTCTTTCGTTTTGACATAAACTGAGGTTTCTTTAACGAGCGGATTGAATTGATCCAGTATACCAGCTAGTTCACTGCTAGAATTCCTAGTATAGAGGGTCGTTCCGAAAAGAAATCCCAAGATCACGATCAGCGTTCCACCGATTTTTGCTAATGTTTTCATTTGATGTTCCTCCTAATGATAAGATAATACTATTGTAAAGAAAAATCTCTCCTGAGCAGTCCGTCTGCAGTCTGAAAAAATACTTACAGTTTTGTCATGATTCTGCAAGACAAACATCATAGGCTATGTTTTTAAACAGACTACGTAAAAATAGATGACTGACAAAGAAGAAACACATGAAATCTTTAAAAAAACCTTGATTCCTCATGTTTCTTCGATTTATTTTATAAAAAATGGGTGACTTTGACTTTTGATCAGTCTCTTGCCTTTATTCGAGCAAAGCTAAATCATAAATTGTGTAATCACAACGGTAGATAAACAAGTACTCCCCATCCACCAACAAGCCTGTACTTTTAGGAACATCCGTCTTATACAAAGAAACCTTATCTCCTGCATAAGTAGCTAATGGTGTCCCATTTTGACTACGAATCAAGATGACTTTCTGCTTTCCTGAAAATGAATTTTTAAATTCATTGACCAAAGAATTAACGATAGGAACGCCTCTTTGTATGCTTTGAACATCTACTGATTCAGTATACTCATCAAAGATATTTTCTAAACTCGTCTCAGCAATGATCATCGAAGAGCCCACATGGTGCATTTCATTGTTTCCTATCGTCAATTGAATTACTGACGAATCTTTCGTCTCTTCATTCGTATCAAAGGTTGAATCTCTCTCGATCAAAATCGATTTTCCGACGATTCGATCAATCAACTGACTCTCTTCATCATAGGTTTGAATCACCATTTCCAATCCCTTAAAGCTCTCTTCAAATCCTTTGAACCACATTCGAATATTTTGACAACCCGACAATACAAAAATACTCAGTACCAGCATGAGCAATAATCGTTTCTTTTTCATTTTTTTCACCCCTATGTTTTCTATATTTAAAACTATCTGTTCTTTTGCTCTAGCTTTAATATAAGGGAATTAAGTTATTTTGACATCCGTCTGAAGATGGATGTCAACCTCTTGGAACGGAGAATCTCCCGTAAAAAAACTCACTCAAAGTAATTATCCACCCGTGAAAACGGGTGGCTTTTTATCACCTCTAGAAGAGGTCGCCATTCGCTGCCCCTTAAAAGGAGCTTTTTCAAAGACTGCCAACCGCTCATCGCTCGCCTCTTTATTTATTTCTTACTTTTGAATGGGTCCACGTACTCTCTTTTACTTATACTATCTCTTATGCGATCCTCTGCTTCTTGTTCTCGAATATATTTTTCAATCGTCTTTTGATTTAATCCCACCGTGCTTACATAGTATCCCTTAGACCAAAATGACTTATTGCCATATTTATACTTCAGATTTGCGTGTCGTTCATGAATTAATGTTGCACTTCTTCCTTTTAGATAACCCATAAAACTTGAAACACTCATTTTCGGTGGAATTCTCACTAACATGTGGATATGATCCGGCATAGCGTGGGCTTCAATAATTTCCACGTCTTTCATTTCACATAGTCTTCGTAAAATTCTTCCGATCTCTTTTCTTAATTGTCCATAAATCACTTTCCGTCGATACTTCGATGTAAAAACTAGATGATACTTACAATTCCATCTTGTATGTGATAAACTTTTATCATCAGTAGACATAAAAAAACTCCTTTCGATTTGATAAGCGGTTGGTAGCCACTTATTAGTATATCGAAAGGAGTTTTTTAACGCTAAAGCTACTTCGTCCACGCCTATAAGCGCGCGGTTTTTTTGTTTCACACGCTTTGCGAGTGAAACGGACTAAAGTCATTAATAATAAAAAAACGAACGATTCGACGACCGTTCGTTTTTTATATAGATTGATCGATTTAAGATCAGCTATTAGAATTCTTCTTGTTTTTGCGAGCTGAACGTGTTTGTTGGCGACGTTCGATTTTACGTTTCGCTTTGTTGCTCTTATCGATCTCCCACTGGATCTTCTTCTTATATCCAGGTTTGATTTTTTTCTTTTTCTTCTTCACTAGACCGATCATCGTTGTATCTAGTTCTTCTCGGTTTTTCTCACGTTTTTTACGACGATTACGATCATAGGTATCTACGATTTCCCCTTGTTTGATCTCCTTAGGCTTGAAGGTCACACCTAAATCTTCAATTTCAGCAATTGCCTGCTCATCACTTGGATCATACAAAGTGATTGCTGTGCCTGACAATTGATTACGACCGGTTCTTCCGACACGATGAATAAAGAAATCCAGATCTTCTGGAACTTCTGCATTGATCACATGGGAGACGCCTTCAATATCGATACCACGGGCTGCCAAGTCAGTAGCAACTACATACTGATACTCCAAGTTCTGAACTTGACGCATGACACGTTTGCGTTCTCTAGGTGTGATATCGCCGTGGATCTTAGCTACTTTCAATCCCTGTTCCCGTAAATAATCTGTGATCTCATCTACGCGTGTCTTAGTATTTGCGAAAACAATCGCCAAGTAAGGATGTCCTACCGTCAGCAAATCATAGATCAAGGCATTGGTATTTTTTCCTTTTGTTGAGATCAGCCAATTGTCGATCGTTTCCGAGATAATCGCTTTAGGACGAATTTCCTCGATCAGTGGGTTTTCCATATATTTTTTCAAGAAGGGACGCAATTTTTCAGGTATCGTCGCTGAAAACACGAGCATTTGCAATCTTTCCGGCAAACGACCGGCAATTTGGTCCACTTCAGCGAGGAAGCCCATGTCCAAGGTCATGTCAGCTTCATCTACAATAAAGGCAAAAGCCGTATGTACAGCCAATGCACGTTCGTTCATCATGTCTAAAATACGTCCAGGAGTACCAATCACAACTTGTGGTTGATGATTTTTCAAGCGATCCAATTGACGCTGCTTGTCTGTGCCTCCCACAAAATTCGTTACCCGAATCTCTGGTGTCGAAAATTGTGCGATTTGTTTCGCTGCCTGATAAATCTGTGTAGACAACTCACGACTTGGTGCAGTGATCACGATCTGTACTTCATCTTTTGATGGATCGACCTTATCCAGTAAAGGCAATAGAAATGTATGTGTTTTCCCACTTCCTGTCTGTGATTGACCAACAACACTTTTTCCTTTTTTGATTACAGGAATCAATTTTTCCTGTACTTCTGTGGGCTCTGAGAACTTCTTATCCTCTAATGCCTCGTAAATAAATGGCTGAAATGCAAATCGTTTGAATGACATTTTAGCACCTTCTTTCCTTTTTAGAATCTTTCAAAGTATAGCATACTGTTTCCAATAATCCTACGATGTTTTTGTTTTGGTCGTAGAGAGGGTATGGTAAACGAATGTTTTTTTCTTAAACCAAGACCTGTTCTTTAGCGACTCCCTCAAAAATATTTTTCAAATCACTTATTTTGCAGTATCATGTTATCAGGAGGTGTTCCTTATGTTGAATAGTATCTTTGCCTTTGGCGTTCCTATTTTTCTATTTATCTTGTATAGTGGTTTTGCCATTTTTAGAAAAAAATCCGACATTCCTTATCTAGGATTTGTGTTATTCATCATTGCTGGTTTTCTGATTGCCTTCAGTCTGCAGGTGATCCAGCAGGCTTTGACAGAGATGGCCCTAGCTTCACAAACTGAGCTCGAAACTACCTATGGCTACCCATTCTATCTGCTGGCAATCCCCTTAGCGATCGGTATCCTGTTACTGATTCTGAATACTTATCGCGGTTACCGCCGAGCGAAACAATTTTACGAGTCCAAATAAATCATTCCTACAAAAAAGCAGGTCGCGAGTCAGTCGTCCTGCTTTTTTTATCTAAATATCAATAAATTCGTAATAACGGATCTTTACGTTGTTTGCTTCTTCCATGTGAGCCAGAATACTTAAATCCAAACAAATATAGTTTTCTTTGACTAGATGGTACAAATTTTCCTCCAAAGCACCTTCAATGTATGACAACAATTGACTTTCGTCCCCTTGAAAATACTCGCTGAGTCCCTCTAATTTTTCAAAAATCCGTGAGTCATTCAATATAAAATATTCATCATTGTATTTGTACACTGCAACTTTGTAGTCTCGATCAGCCAACTTTGCTGAAGCTGTAAAAAGACACTCTCTAACATTAGCAATCACTTTTCGCAATTCTTTTGATTTTAAAGTATGCTGAAAAAACATGGTCTCTTTTGCCCCTTTCTCCTTTATTATAAGAAAATTCATTAAAAATGGAAAATAAAAGCCTTGAAGATTAAAATTTATTAAACTCGCCATTCATGATAAAACTCATCTAAAAAAGTTTCCATAAATATTTTCCGACGATTGGCTTCTTTTTTTCCTGCTTTAGTATTCATTTTTTCGGGCAATAAAAACAATTTTTCGTAAAAATGATTGATGACTGTCGTTCCCTTACGATACTCTTTTTTTGAAGTGAAATTCTGAGGTTTCAGTGTCTCGTGATGGATCGGGTGATCGTGTCCGCCGCCATAATAGGCCGTTCTCAAAATCCCGATCGCACCGAGAGCCTCCAAACGATCTGCATCCTGTACAATCTGTCCCTCCAAAGAAAGCGACTGTTTTCCGTTTTCAATTTCTTTGGAAAAAGATAGATTTTGAATGATCTGTAAAATCTCTGCGATTTCATTGTCTGTGAAGGCGATGTCTCCTAAAAAATCGGCCAGCTCTAACATTGCCTGCTCGCTATTATCAGTCACCTTGTCATCAATGACATCATGCAAATACGCACTGCTTAAAACGATTTCCCGGTTCACATCCAATTGATCTTCATGGACAATCTTCTCTGCCAGATGTGCCACTCGCTCGACATGCAGAAAATCATGTCCAGTTTTTTCATCCGTCAACTTTTGTTTCGTGTAGCAAATGACTTGGTCCAATTTGTTCATGTTTGCCTCCTGAGAAAAATATCTTCCACAAGTATTTGCAGAAGATACTTTTTCTATTCTTCGATTTGATAAACATCAAAGTAGATGCCGCGTAGATAGTCCAACAGATATTGAGGATTCAAGCTTTCTCCAGTTGCATCCAAGATCAGTTGGTTAGGTTTTCTTGAGGCTCCATATTGATGGATATGCGTCTTCAGCCAGTTCTGGATTGGAGAATAATCATCGGAAGCCAGAACTTCATCGATAGCGATTTCCTTTTGCATCGCATGAAGTAGCTGTGCGGCATACATGTAGCCCAAAGCATAAGAAGGGAAGTAACCAAAGCTAGCTCCTGACCAATGGACATCCTGTAAAATTCCTTCCAAATCATTTTCTGGACGAATTCCTAAATATTCTTCGTATTTGTCATTCCAGATTTGTGGCAGCTCATCAACTGAAGCTGTCCCATTGAAAATCATTTTTTCGATCTCATAGCGAATGATGATATGCAAGACATAGGTCAATGTGTCTGCCTCGATGCGGATCAAACTTGCTTGCGTACGTTTCAACCCTTTATAAAAGTCATCGAATTCTAGGTCATCGAAGGTTCCTTCTGCGCATTCCTGGAAGAACGGATATTGTTTTTTCCAGAATTGACGATTGCTACCAATGATGATCTCATTGAATAGAGATTGCGACTCGTGGATTCCCATCGAAGCCCCTTCATGTGCCGGTGTGTATTCAAATTTTTCATCGATATTTTGTTCATACATCCCATGTCCCGCTTCGTGGATCGTCCCAAAAACAGCCATTGAGAAATCTGTCTCATTCCAGCGTGTTGTCAAGCGGACATCCTTATGATTGATTCCTGTAGCAAAGGGATGGATCGTTGTATCCAAACGACCACAAGTTAGATCATAGCCTAAATCTTGAATCACTTTTTCAACAAATTTACGTTGTTGTCCTTCCGTCATTTTTCTAGAGAGAAAAGCAGTCTCCGGTTCTGTTCCTTTTTCAGCTAATTCCTGACGAATAGCCATGATTCCGTCACGGACCTGTGCAAATACCTCATCTAAAATCTCAGTAGTCATTTTAGGCTCGTACTGATCAAGCAACACATCATAGTTCGTCGCTTCTTCTTTTTTCCAATAAGGAATCAATTCTTTAGTCAAACGAATATTTTCTGCAAGAGCATCCCGATAGACGCTAAAATCATTTTTTTCGCGGGCGTTTTGCCAAGCACTTTGAGCCAGTGAAGTAGCTTTGGAGTATTCGGTCATCAGCTCATTAGGTACCGCATGATTCAATTCATACTCTTCCTTGGTCAATTGAAGAGCCACTGCTCCTACTTCTGACAGTTCCTCTGGATGTGCTCCAAAGTAAGTCAAGGCCTCAGAAATTTTAGGACCGACCTTTTTTTCAAAGTATTTTCCATAAAGATAACCGACTGTTTCACTGCGATAGTCGCTTGCTTTGTCAGGCATGCCAGTTTGGGCATCCCAATCAAGAATAGCTAAGGCTTGTTGTAATAAATCTATTTCCTTCAGTTCGTTTAAAAAATCTTGTTCCTTCATCAACTAAAAAATCTCCTTTATTTTTCTACTCTAGGCTTTCTTGGTGGTCTTGTTCCCCAAAATTGGAACAAATCGGTGCGCAAGGCACCATTGTACAATTTGCGTTTTTTCGTGGCTTTTTGTCCATAAAACTCCTCAAAAGCTAGATCACTGGTCAAAATGTACTTACTCCAAGTTTTTAGCGGGCGGAAAACCTCTCCCATTTCTTTATACAAGCGGCGGACGGATTCCTCTTCTCCTAAGCGTTCACCATATGGAGGGTTCGCCAGGATCACACCGTATTCTTTTTCTGTTTTGAAATCCTTCAAAGCTTGTTGCTTAAATACGATCGAATCTCCCAGACCGATCTCTTCTGCGTTTGCTTTAGCGATTTCAATCATTCTGCCATTGATATCGGTTCCCATGATATCAAGTTCTACGTCATAGTCGGCAGCTTCATCGGCTTCCGCTCGAACTTTTTCAAATACATCTGCCGAGAACCAATCCCATTCTTCGCAGGCGAATTCACGATTAAAACCAGGAGCAATGTTGTGACCGATCAACGCAGCCTCAATACAAATCGTACCTGAACCGCAAACAGGATCGACAAAGGGACGATCCGTTCGCCAGTTAGTCAATTGTACGAGCGCCGCCGCCATATTTTCTTTTAGTGGCGCACCACCTTTTTCCAAACGATAGCCACGTTTGAACAAACTTGGACCTGTCGTATCCAGGGTCACCATCACATGATCCTTCAACAAGGCTACTTCCAGCTTGAACATGGCACCAGTTTCAGCCAAAGGCATACTTGCCGGGCGATGGTAGTATTCCCGTAGCCGATTGACAATCGCTTTTTTGGTGATTGCCTGACAATCCGGTGTGCTGTACAATTTGGACTTGATTGATTTTCCCGCTACCGGAAATTCCGCATCCAATGGCAAATAATCTTCCCAAGGTAAAGCCTTTACTTTTTCAAACAACTCGTCAAAGCTATAAGCATCAAACTCACCCACAACGATCTTGATCCGGTCTGCCGTGCGCAGCCATAAATTAGCTTTTGCGATTGTCTCCATTGTTCCTTTGAAGCGGGCACGTCCATTCTCGACCTGACAATCGATCCCAAGATCTCGCAGTTCTTTGCCGACTAATGCTTCTAATCCGCTGGCGGCAGTCGCCACTAATTCAAATACTTGATTTTCTTTCATAGTCCACTCCTTGTTTCTTCCATTTTCTAATATACTCTTCTCAACAAAACTCTACAGGAAAGCTGAATTTCAGCCTTCGCTGGCATTTTCATGACGTTTTCATACTTCTTGATAAAAAAAACCTCCCAAAACGGAAGGATTCCCTGATTGATTGTGATCTTCTATAAGCCATGTTTTGTCCAATTATTTTACAGGGAGCAAAATAATTTGGATAATCATCTATCTGCAATAAAAAATTGCCTCTTTGTCCCGTTCATTTCCGTTACAAAAAGCGCCCCTACCATTGTTTGGGTTGCTCGCTCGAGGGGTTTACCGCGTTCCACCAATACCGTTTCCCGTATTGCTTCGTCACTGTGGCACTTTCAAGAATACTCGGGCATAGCAAAGCCTTAGCCGTTTTTTCTGCCGTTACTTTTTTCAAAGTACCCTAGCTTATGGTTTCGCTAGGCACGAACACTACAAGCATCGCAGCCTGTGCGAGCATGGACTTTCCTCAGCCTGATCGAATCAAACCGCGATTATCTGAAGACCACAATTGTTTGTTCTGTCCAATTGTTTAAAATTGGCGAGTTTTTTCTAAATCATCGTCTGCTTGTGTGTAGTTACTAGAAACAACCTGTGAAGACCGTGTTTCGGTTGTCGTATCTTGGTCTAATTTCTTACCGAAAACTTCTTTTTCAAGATTTGACAAACGTTTCAAAATATCAAAATTTGTCACTGTCTGACTCTTAGGAGCTTCTGTCTGAACACGAGAACTGATTGCCTGACTCTTGCTCAACTGTGCGATTTTTGCGTGTAGACGATCGTTTTCCTCTTGCAACGTCAAAATTTCCTTGTTGTATGTTTCGTAATCCTTGATAATCCCATCAAGAAACTCGTCTACTTCAACTGGATCATAACCGCGCATTTTTGTTTTGAATTCTTGCTGTAAAATATCTTTTGGACTATACATTAAATTTGCCATGTTTACACCTCATTAGTTAGATTCTGCTACTTCTAGCTCTTCGTTCCTATTCTATCCAAAAAATCTTAATAAATCAAACACTATCACCGGCAAAAACAATATTTTGTAAATCATCCATTGAAATTTGGTGAACCAAAAACGGATTTTTCTCCGCAAACTCTCTTGCATCTTTTACGAAAAACTGCGTCTTGCCAGGGTATTCATCGTCATAAACGAGGATTGCTCCTCCAGCATGTTCCAACAAAAATTGAGTATGATTTTTTAATTGGCTAGGATTCTGATAAGAGGCGTGACTGGTCGCATTGACGTAATTCGCCTGTGTCTTCAATTCCGTCAAGAGCTGCTGGTTCTTTTCGTTCCATTGCTCACCAAAACCTTCAAAAGGAAACAGAATGCCTAATTTCAACTCTGGGTATTCTTTTTGCAATTCAAGAACCACCTGACCAGCCCAGATTTCTACTCCGAGATTCCCTCCAATTAAAACCCACTCCAATCCCTCATCTAAATACTGCTGCAACGTCATTTTTATGACTTTCTTAATAACTGCTATTTTAGGATCTTTCTCTTGAAATACGCCCAATTCAAAGCTCCGATATCCTGAAATAACCATCGTTTGAATAGTTTTCATCTGCTTCCCTTTTCTTTCCTTTTCTCTTTTTGGTATAATACTGGCTAGGAGTGTGAATTTCATGGTTTTTCGATATCCTAACGGTCAGCCTTCACCCTATGATGGCGCGTCAAGAAAAAAAAAGCAAGTAAAAGAAAAGAAAGCTACTTTTGCGAATCGCGGCATGCGATTTGAAGAAGCGATCAATCAAAGCAATGACTATTATTTGAATCGAGGATTCGCCGTTATCCATAAGAAACCGACCCCGATCCAAATTGTACAGGTTGATTACCCAAAACGTAGTGCAGCAGTTATCAAAGAGGCCTATTTCAAAGAATCCTCTACTACTGACTACAACGGCGTTTACAAAGGTGTTTATTTAGATTTTGAAGCAAAAGAAACGAAAAACAAGACATCGTTTCCGCTGAAAAATTTTCATGAGCATCAGATCCGGCACATGAAAAATTGTCTGGATCAACAAGGGATCTGCTTTGTTCTTTTATGGTTCTCAACATTAGAACGCTGCTTTTTTTTAGAAAGCAGCCATTTGATTCACTACTGGGATACTCAACATACAGCAAAAAAATCATTGCCTCTCTCCTTGATTGAAGAATTAGGGATTGAGATCAAACCAAAAATCGCTCCACGTATTCCCTATTTGGAAGCAGTGGCGCACTATTTAGAAGCAAAGGAGAACATATAATTATGGCCAATCAACAAAACTCTCGATCTGGAAACCATAAAAAGCAAGTGCAAAACAAATCCAAACATCCAGGTTCGAAGAAAAAAGGAAGTATCGGCTCGATAATTTTTAAAATTTTTATCGGCTTATTCTTCTTGGGTTGCTTAGGACTTTTGTCTGGCGTCGGACTGTTTTGGTATTATGCTAAAGATGCACCTGACTTAGAAGACAGTGCACTGGAATCACCGATTTCCTCTCAACTGTTTGCAGCAAATGACGAACTCTTCTTGGAGATCGGGTCTGAAAAAAGAGAACTGCTTACCGCCTCAGAGATTCCTCAGCAGTTGGAAGATGCAATCGTCTCTGTCGAAGACCGACGTTTTTATAACCACATCGGTGTTGACCCGATCCGAATCGTTGGTTCTGCACTTTCTAATGTCGTTCGAGGCGGTATGCAAGGAGGAAGTACCTTGACTCAGCAGTTGATCAAACTTTCTTTCTTCTCTACGAAAGCAGAAGATCAAACACTGCGAAGAAAAGCACAGGAAGCTTGGCTGTCTGTTCAATTGGAACAAGAAAAGTCCAAGCAAGAGATTTTGACTTATTATATCAACAAGGTGTATATGTCTAATGGTGTCTATGGCATGCAGACAGCATCTGAAGAGTTTTACGACAAACCCTTGAGTGAGCTATCTTTACCACAGACAGCCTTGCTTGCCGGTTTGCCCAACGGCCCTTCCCTTTTTGATCCTTATGCCAATCCGGACTCTGCTAAAAACCGTCGAGATATCGTTTTAATGACGATGCTGGACAACGAAAAAATCAGCCAACAGGAATACGATGAAGCAGTAGCTACCCCCATAGATGATGGCTTAGTTGAACCTAAAAACGAAGACAACGACTGGAAGTTTTATGATAATTATCTGAGAGAAGTCATTGCAGAAGTCGAAGAAAAAACCGGTGTCGATGTCCTGAAAGACGGTGTCGATGTCTATACGAACATTGATTTGACCGCACAAAGACGTCTCTATGATATCGTTAATACGGAACAATACATCCAATACCCTGACGGAGACATGCAAGTCGCTTCTACTGTGATCGACACCCACACAGGGAAAGTCGTTGCGCAGATCGGCGGCAGAAATATCCCTGAAGGAACGATGCTGGGTGAAAACCTGGCAGTCAATACCAAACGGGATTTTGGCTCGACTGTCAAACCGATCGTAGATTACGCTCCGGCATTCGAATACCTGCACTACTCCACCGGAAAAATGATCGCAGACGAACCTTACAATTATGAAGGAACCAATATTCCGATCACTAACTGGGACAACAGCTACATGGGTCGTATGACATTAAGACGTGCCTTAGTCCTTTCAAGAAATGTGCCAGCTGCCAAGCTTTTTTGGGAAGTCGGTGCCGATCAAGTAGCAGAATTCTTAGAGAAAATGGACATTCGTTATGAATCGATCGAGCAATCAAATGCAATTTCAAGTAATACCAGTGTCCAAGACGGCACGACCTATGGAATCTCAAGTTTGAAAATGGCGGCTGCTTATGCGGCATTTTCAAATGGTGGTACCTACTACGAACCTCAGTATGTGAATAAGATCGTCTTCCAAGACGGTTCTGAGGAAACGCAAGCTTTTGAGACAAACGGTTCACGAGCAATGGAAGAAACGACCGCTTATATGGTTACAGATGTTCTGAAAGACGTTATTTCATACGGAACAGGAACCAATGCAAATATTCCAGGGCTTTACCAAGCTGGCAAGACAGGAACTTCTAACTATGATGACAGCGAACGAGCGCAGTTAGGCTCCGTAAGTTCACCGTCACCTGATTCAAACTTTGTTGGCTATACACCAACTTATTCTATGGCAGTATGGACGGGTTACAGAGATCAAAAAACACCGATCACCAGTGAATCATCACATATTGCTTCCGAAGTCTATCGAACGATGATGCAGTTTATCTCTGCCTCAATACCAAATGAAGACTGGGTCATGCCAGATGGTTTGACACGCATCGGAAATGAACTTTATTTGGACGGCTATGTAGATCCACCAACACCGCCGCGTTCCTCTTCTAGTACAGAAAGTTCGACCACAGAAGAGACCTCCACTACTGAAAGTTCAACAGAAGAGTCTTCTAGTAGCAGCTCTTCTGAATCAGAAACGGAGGAGCCTTCAAGTTCAGTTGAACCCCCAGAAAGCAGTGACGAACCATCAACACCGCCTTCAAGCTCGGAAGAACAACCAACAGAATCTTCTGAATCCGAGGACGAAGGTTCTTCTCCACCAGAATAAGAATATCTTTGCAGACAAACTCCCGAAACGCTCAAGCGTTTCGGGAGTTATTTTAGTTTGAATCTTCTCACGATAGGTAATTATACCAACTTTAATCTTTTAACTTTATTGAAGTATGGATACGTCGTTGAAAAAGAGCCAGTGCGTCGGAGTAAATTGAGCCACCTAAATCGGTCATATTTGAGCCATCAAAGTCGGAAGCTGAGTCATTCAACATGTGTAATTTCCAATTGCCCTTGACAACGAGCCTTCAGTGGGATGATTATTGACGGTGTAGGCATCAAAGAATATATGCCGTCTGTCCTTGACTATCATCCCACTGCTCATTATCAAGGGTGCGCTACGCCAATCTCTTATCACTGTAAAAAAGCGGCTCAGTAATTTCCGACTAGATGGCTCTATAAAATGCGATTTGACCGGCTAAGCAAAACGCGTTCTATTGGCTTTTTATGAACGCCGTATGCATTGAAGTAAAAAAGATGACATCCATAACATATACTGAGCTGACCTTACCATCGAAACGAAACTTCTAATAGATTTGCCTGGTTTTAACGAATAAAAGAAGGCCCGCTGAAAGAGCAGAAGGTATCACCTTCGCTAGTTTAGCGGGTTTCTACTAAATAGATTAAGTTATATTTAGGTACTCTTTTACTTAGTCTTCTCTTTCATTCTTTCTTTTCCATCTTGACACATATCTAACAACGGACAAACATCACATTTGGGGGCACGAGCGGTACAGTGATAACGTCCAAAGAAAATCATGGTATGGTGTGTTTTGATCCATAACTCTTCTGGAACTTTACGCATCAAGGTCTCTTCAACCTCTGAAACATTGGCTTTCAGCTTACAGATTCGCAATCGTTTAGAGACTCTTTCGACATGTGTGTCGACAGCAATTGCTGGAATACCAAAAGCATCGCCCATCACGACATTCGCTGTCTTGCGTCCAACTCCGGGCAAAGAGACGAGGTCTTCACGTGTTTGCGGTACTTCGCCATTAAATCTTTCCAATAGCTGTTCCGCACAGGCTTTGACATTTTTCGCTTTGTTGCGATAGAGACCAATCGTCCGGATTTTATCAGTGATCTCCTCCAAGGGAGCCTCTGCCATTTTTTCCGGCGTCGGAAAAGCTTCAAAAAGCGCTGGTGTGGCTTTATTGACAGAGACATCGGTAGCTTGTGCGCTCAAGATAACAGCGATCAACAGCTGGAATGGGCTATCAGAAACCAGCTCCCCTTCCGCTTCAGGAAACATCTCATACATTTTTTCCAAAGCCGTCATCGTCTTTTCTTTACTGATCATGTCTTCTTTACTCCTCTTCTAACCAATTATGCAAAGATATTTTAGGTAGTTGTCGTTCATTACTGGTATTTTCCTTTTGGAGCATCTGACGTTTTCTTCGTTTTTGCTCTTCATCCACCTGAGCTTTTGATGTAATATTTTTTCGTTCCCAGGAAAGCAAAATCCGGTCAATATAATTCAAGCTGTAGGCCTGATTCAAGACAGCTTCCTTTAAAGCCAGCTGGATCAGCTCAGGAAGATAGTGATCTTCATTTAGCCACTGACCAATACGCTGATATTCGATCGGAGACAAGGCTCGACCAAATTCTGATTCAAACATTTGATACAAGGCTTGGATCTGCTGTTCAGTCTGTTGCTCTTGGGATTGCTGCTTTTGTTGATCCTGCAGCAAACCTATTTTTTCAAAAATGATACTGAATTCATAATGATCATTCATTCGTCCCTGAGCATCTTTTTGAGAGTCTATTTGTAAAAACCGTTTTTGGACCAATTGATTCATCAAACGATAGATGCCTTGCTGAGAAAGATTCATGTTTTCAGCAATCGGTGCTAGATCAGGAAAAGAATTTCCTTGTTCGTGGTAGCTGTATAATTGCAGCCACAACAAAAACTCATCATTGGACATTCCCAGACGATGATAATTTTCGATCAACAGGTTAGAAATAGTTGTTTGACCGTGTTTTAAGTAACTTTCTAACGAAATCATGAAGTCTCTCCTTCTTTTTCATGAATAATCAAGCTATAAAAAAGCTGTCTCTAAAATTAGAAACAGCACGTTTTTTAGGCTTCTGGTACAGTAGCAATGATCTCTACTTCGATCAGCGCATCCTTTGGCAGTCGAGAAACTTCGACAGTTGATCGGGCAGGATAATTATCACCGAACAAGGTCTTGTACACTTCGTTGAATTCAACAAAATCGTCCATATTTTTTATGAAACAAGTTGTTTTTAAAATATGATCCGGTGTGATACCAGCTTCATCCAAAACTGCTGAAATATTTTTCATGACTTGTTTGGCCTGTTCTTGGATCGTTGAACCAATGATTTCTCCACTTTCTGGATCCAAAGGTACTTGGCCGGAAGCGAATAAGAAACCATTTGCTATCCTACCTTGAACATAAGGACCGATCGCTTTGGGTGCTTTGTCTGTTTGAATAATTTGCATATTATTGTTTCCCCCTTTTTTGACAATCAGGACACAGACCATAAACTTCTAGTCGATGTGAACTGATGGTATAACCTGTTAATTGCTGGGCAGCCATTTCAACATCTTCAAGTCCTGGATAATGAAAATCCGCGATTTTTCCGCAATTTTGACAGATCGCATGATAGTGAGGGTCTGTATGAAAATCAAAACGACTGGAAGCATCGCCATAATTCATTTCTTTTACAAAACCAATTTCCGTAAAAAGACGTAGATTATTATAGACGGTCGCGACACTCATTCCGGGAAATTTTACTTCGATCGCCCGATAAATATCCTCAGCTGTAGGATGGCTTTCAGCTTGTGCTAGAAACTCTAAAATGGCGATCCGCTGTGGTGTGATGCGAATATTTTTTTCTTTTAAATGACCTAAAGCATCATCAAACGTCGTCACAGGATTCCCTCCATTCTTTTCTCTTTTTTAATCATACTATGACTTCCTCTTTTTTTCTAGCAATTTATACCAAAAAAACTACCCCAGAAGAATCTCTGAGATAGTTTCTTTCGTACTGTCTAAATTCTTTTACTCACCAAAATCATAAAGAGGTGTTGACAGATAACGCTCACCATTATCCGGAGCCACTGCTAGTACCTTCTTGCCTGCACCTAATGTTTGAGCAACACGAAGAGCTGCATTGATTGCTGCGCCTGAAGAAATACCTACTAAAATCCCTTCTTTCACTGCGACTTCACGTGCAGTCGCCATCGCATCATCACCGGGTACTGCTAGAACTTCATCGAAAATCTCAACATCTAGCACTTTGGGAACAAATCCCGTTCCGATTCCTTGAATTTTATGTGGTCCAGGCTGGTTGCCATTCAAAATAGCTGATTCTGCAGGCTCCACTCCATAAATTTTTATTTCAGGATAGTTGCGTTTCAGCTCACGTCCAGCACCAGTGATCGTTCCTCCTGTACCAATCCCAGAGACAAAAGCATCCAAGCCTTCTTCTCCAAAGGCTGCCACGATCTCTTTTCCTGTTGTTTTTTCATGAATCGCTGGATTTGCCGGATTGTCAAATTGTAACGGAATGAAATAGCCGTGTTCTTCTGCCAGTTCTTTTGCTTTATTGATGGAACCACTAATCCCTTCTGATCCAGGAGTTAGTAACAATTCCGCTCCATAGGCCTGCATCAATTTGCGACGTTCAATACTCATCGTTTCAGGCATCACGATCACCACGCGGTATCCTTTGGCCGCTCCAATCATCGCCAAACCAATACCTGTGTTTCCAGAAGTTGGTTCAATGATCGTATCGCCCTCTTTTAAAAGACCCTCTGCTTCTGCCTGTTCGATCATGCTTAAAGAAATACGGTCTTTGACACTGCTTCCTGGGTTGAAAGACTCAAGCTTCAAATAGATCTCTGCTGCACCTTCAGGAACAATATTATTTAATTTTACAATAGGGGTATTGCCAACAAGTTCTGTAATAGACTGATAAATCTTACTCATCTCGTTTCTCCTCCTTTATTTTCCCCAATTGTAGCGAATCCCAGACAGGATAGCAAACGTTTTTCCCCGGTCTTAAGCCGATTCTCCGGAAAAAGCAGGCATGATATCTTTTTTCTATCACTACATGCGATTAGGTTCTTCTCTACCCATAAGAAAAAAACTATCCAAGTCATCTAAAACGAGACGATTGGATAGTTTATGATTGTTTTTCTTGCTCACGTGTTTCAAACGACCAATTCTTGTCCTACGACAATCAAATCACCGCTCAATCCATTATTGCCCATCAACTGATCAACGGAAATTCCGTAACGATTCGCGATGTCCCACAAGGTATCGCCAGCGACGACAACATAGGTCCCTGATGTGGCGGACGACGAGGATGTCTCTGAAACAACCTCAGTGGCTGTTGTTTCTTCAGTATAGGTGGCCGTGGTCGTCTGACCAGCTGTGTCAAAGCGAGTCAAATCATAGGTAGCGATCAGCCAATTCAATTTTTGATTATAGGATGGATCCGTTGCATAGCGTCCAGTTAGATAAGCTGTCGCATCATAATAGCTGGTTGTTTGACTCTTCCATGCTCCGATATAATGAGGAGTCCCTGACGTAAAGCTGGTGCTTTTCAAAACGGCTGCATGATCTTGTAGTGATTCCCAATAAGAACCATATGTGCGAAACGGTTCGTTGATTGTTACCCACTGTCCTTCAACGTATTCTTGTGTCGGCAGCCAAACTGCTGACTCTTGACCATAGCCTTTGACACCGAATAAATTATGATAAGGCGCTGAAGACAGCATAGAAGTTCCATTTCCACTTTCTAACAACGCTTGCGCAATCATCACGGAAGCATACAGATCATTACTGTCTGCAATTTGTTGTGCAGACCAGCCGATTTGGTTGATCAAATTATACGCATTTGTTTCACCTGACTGAACCTCTTCTGCCTCTGCATGTTGCGGTGACAGTACCATTACTGTCGGTGCCACAACTAAACCCGTGCCTAGTACTGGCAATACATTTTTCTTACTAAAAAGTTTTTCCTTTTGAATTTTCTGATGGCGCTCACTGCGTGTTGTATAAGTCATAAATTCCTCCTAAAAACTTTTAAAAGACCTCTTTTGTTTCTTTACTTAATAAATTGTATGATAAAAAACATCTCAAAACAACTTTTTTGTTTAACAGTTTCTTAACATTTTATTACAAATATACAATCTCAGTAACAGCCTAGAAAAAGTTTTTTTAAAAGCTTTTAAAAGTTTCGTATTATCAAACAAAAAAAGAGAGCTGCAGCCCTCTTTCTTGTTGAATTAGATAGATTTGAATGTCTCAACAACATTTTCAACTGTGAAACCAAATTTAGCCAATACTAGATCGCCAGGTGCAGATGCTCCAAAATGATCAATTGTAATTGTCTTGCCATGGCATTTCACATATTTTTCCCAACCAAATGATGCGCCTGCTTCGATAGCTACACGTTTTTTCACACCAGGAACTAAAACAGATGCTTTATATTCGTCAGATTGTGCTTCAAACAAATCGAAACTTGGAAGAGAAACAACAGATACGTCAGTTCCTTCTTCAGCCAATACTTTTTGAGCTTCGACAGCTAGATTCACTTCTGAACCTGTAGCGATCAAGATACCTTCTGGTTTTTCACCCTTCTGAGGAGAAACCACATAACCACCTTTAGCTACGCCTTCATCTGAAATTTCTTTTGTTCCTTCAATCACTGGCAAGTTTTGACGGCTTAATACTAAAACAGTTGGTTTGTCTTGGGTCGTCATTGCTAATTTCCAAGCAGCACGAGTTTCATTTCCATCGGCAGGACGGATCACTTGCACGTTCGGCATACCGCGAAGACTTGACAATTGTTCGATTGGTTCGTGAGTTGGTCCATCTTCACCTACAGCAACTGAATCATGTGTCAGTACATAGATTACTGGCGCATTTTGAATAGCTGACAAGCGAACTGCTGGACGTAGATAGTCAACGAATACGAAGAATGTTCCGCCGTAAATACGCGTACCACCATGTAGTTGAATTCCGTTCATTGCTGCTGCCATCGCAAATTCACGGACACCAAACCAGATATTGCGTCCTTCATATTGTCCTGGTTCAAAGTCTTTCTCAGCAGCTACCATTGTATTGTTTGAACCAGATAGATCGGCTGAACCGCCCCATAGGCTTGGTACTGCTTTAGACAATGCTTGGATCATATCTTTACTTGAGACACGACTTGCTTGGCTTGATCCTACTTCGTAAGTTGGTAATTCTGCATCCCAACCATCTGGAAGCTCGCCTGAAAAGGCTTGGTCAAATTGAGCAGCCAATTCTGGGTAAGCTGCTTTGTATTCTGTAAACAATGCGTTCCACTCTTCTTCAGCTTTCGCCCCTCTATCAACGATTGCTTCTTTAAAGCGTTGTGCAGCTTCTTCTGGAACAGTAAATTCAGGATAGTCCCATCCGTAAACTTTTTTCGCTGCAGCCACACCATCAAGACCTAGTGGTGCGCCATGGACAGCTGATGTTCCTTCGTTTGGTGCGCCAAAACCGATCACTGTTTTGATTTCGATCAATGTTGGTTTGTCTGATTCTGCTTGCGCTTCTTCGATTGCTTTAGAGATCGCATCAAGATCACGGCCTTCTTCTACATAGATATGTTGCCAACCGTATGCTTCAAAACGTTGACCTACATTTTCAGTAAACGCTTTAGAAGTTGGACCATCTAAAGAGATATCATTTGAATCATACAAGACGATCAATTTGCCTAGTTTCATATGGCCAGCCATAGAAGCCGCTTCTTGAGAAACACCTTCCATCAAGTCACCGTCACCACATAAAGCATAGGTATAGTGATCAACTACGTTAAATTTATCACGATTGTAAGTAGCAGCTAAGTGCGCTTCCGACATCGCCATCCCTACAGCTGTTGCGATCCCTTGGCCTAATGGACCAGTTGTTGCTTCTACACCATCTGTATGGTTGACTTCTGGATGCCCTGGCGTGCGGCTTTCCCATTGACGGAAACTCTTCAAGTCATCAATCGTTACATCATATCCTGCACAATGTAGTAAGCTGTACAACAATGAAGAACCATGTCCTGCTGAAAGGATAAAGCGATCACGATCGACCCAGTTTTGAGAAGTCTTAGGATTCACCTTTAAATGCTTTGTCCATAAGGCATAGGCCATTGGAGCGGCACCCATGGGTAATCCCGGATGTCCAGAATTTGCTTTTTGTACTGCATCAATACTTAAAGTACGTAATGTATCGACACCTAGTTGATCAATTTTATCAAACAATACTAACGCCTCCTATTTAGGTTTTTTTTACCTTTATTACTTCTCCATTATAAAAGATACCTTTGCAATTATCAATAGTTTTTGCAAAGGTATTCATAATTTACTTTCTATTGTGTAGACCTTTGGCTTTTTGAATCTCTTTTAATTTTTCAGGAGTGACATCGTTGCCTTCTGGATCAACTACTTTCATACCTTCGATGTGATGTTTCATTCCACCACGAAAGGCCGTCAGATATTCTTGTCTCAATGCATGCTGTTCCTTTTGTTCAGCATCTGTCAGTCCCTCTGATTTTTTCTTTTTTGCCAGCTCATTGATGCGAGCTAATTTTTCTTTTGATAACATCGTCATTTGCCCCTTTCCCTTACATCTTATACAAAACAGTTGGAAATTACAATCAAAACAAAAAGCGAACATCTGTTTGAATTTTATAATTAGATATGATACACTGATTCTAACAAAGTTAACAAGAACTCTTGTTCATTTAAATTATTCTCTATCACATCACTTTTTGCTCCACGAAGAGTGAGCCAAATAAAGAAAGAAGGTGTTCGGATTGGCAAAACGTACAGAAAACCGCCAACTGGAAGTACTTAAATTTATCCATACTCGTGTCACCGCCAAAGGGTATCCACCAACTGTAAGGGAAATTGGAGAAGCTGTCCAACTTTCTTCTACTTCTACTGTCCATGGGCATTTGTCTCGCTTAGAAAAAAAGGGGTTGATTCTTCGCGACCCTACAAAGCCTCGTGCGATTGAATTGACACCGCTTGGTTTGGAAACGATCGGTGCACAGCAGCAAAATATTCCGCTTTTGGGTGTTGTCACAGCCGGAGAACCAATTTTAGCGGTAGAAGAAGCTTCAGATTTCTTCCCTATCCCACCTAATCTAAACAGTGACAGCGGACAATTATTCATGCTGACGATACGTGGAGAAAGTATGATCAATGCCGGGATTCTGGACGGCGATCAAGTGATCATTCGCAAGCAAGATATTGCGCGCAACGGAGATATCGTGATTGCTATGACCGATGAAGATGAAGCGACTTGCAAAAGATTTTATAAAGAAAAAAATCATATTCGTCTACAACCTGAAAATGACTATATGGAACCGATCATTTTATCAAATGTAAAGATCTTAGGTTTAGTTGTTGGCTTGTATCGACACTTTTAACCAAAAAGGGGCTGTGACGTAAGTATGTCTCAATCCCAGGTATAAACCAGAATACCCACGAAAATCGCTGTTGATTTTCGTGGGTATTCTGGTTTTCTATGTATAGTCTTCGTTCTTTCTGCTCAAAGTGGCTAATTTCATCATATTCAATGCCATTATCAAGATGCCTGATTGCTTCCGAACCTTCTCCAGCCCTCGAACCGTATATCGAGTGAAACCCAAACAGGCCTTCATTTTTCCGAAGACTGTTTCAACATCTATTTTTCTACGAGCATAGATTTTTCCTGTTTCTTCGTCAGAAAGCATCTCTCTTTGTTTGGCTTTGTGATACTCCCAAGCTGGATTGACGAGAATTCTTCTTACATATCCTTTGGGTGTCAACGCTTCTGGAATTTTTCGTAAATGCGCATCTATTGTTTCAGCTTGATATTCTTTGATATCTCGAACGAAACCGTCTTTATCTTTCCGTTGGGGATAAGCATGAAAATTGAAGCGAACGCCTTTGGGATCAACATAATAATCTTCCTCTTCATGATACGTCCAATTCATCACTTTTCGTTCGTCGGATTGCCATTTTTTACTTTGTTCTTTCAACATCGTACCATACGGAATAAGAGCCGTGTGTTGTGGCAGTTCATCTTCAAAATAGCGATAATTACTCTCAGAACCATAACCGGCATCGGCGACAATATAATGAGAAGCTTGTTCGTCTAGCTTCATTTTTTCTAGAAAAGGGACCAATGTTTTTGTATCTGTTGGGTTTTGAAAAACATCATACCCCAAAACAAATTGTTTACACGTAGCGATTTGAAGATTGTACGCTGGTTTCATTTGTCCATTCCTCATGTGGTCTTCTTTTACACGCATAAATGTCGCGTCGTTATCCGTTTTTGAATAGCTGTTTCGGGTGCCGTAAATAGCCAGCTGTGCTTGGTGCTCTAACAGTTTATCCCGGCGTTCAGAAAGCTTGCGCTTTTGGGCTTTCAGTTTCCGTCGTTGTTGCTTCGCAGGATTGGGAGAAATCTTGGCTGTTTCTTCGACTTCTTTCTCTAGGTCTTCTAAGTGTAACTCCATCCGTGTCAAAAGTTCCTCTAATGAATCTAACGTTAGGTTAGAACCTTCAGGAATATGTTTGACTTCGTAGGCTTCTTGAAGTTCTGCCATCAGGATCAGGATTTTTTCACGGTTCATTTGGTCAAACCGAATCGTATTGTTCTTCCACATAAAACTGAATTTATTGGCATTGGCTAAGATTTTTGTCCCATCAATAAAAAGCGCCTCATCAATCAGATTGCGTTCCCGAAGATAGCGCACCAAAGAATCCAAGCTTTTGTTGGTCAGTTCTTCGACATCTTGTGAGACACAAAAGCGGGCAATGGTGCGATAAGAGGGTTCCAATTCTTGCGTCAACCAGCGGGCATAGAGGTTTTCTTCTGCCAAGCGTTGAATTTTTCGACTGGTGAAGGTCTCCCGAGTGTACGCAAAAAGAACCAACTTTAATAGGGCACTCAAATCATAGTCTCGCGGACGACCGAAAAGATACGGTTCATTGATCTGTAAAGATTCGACCAATTCATTGATAAAACACGCCACATGATTTTCTTTTGGTGTAAATTCAGTAGAGAGATTTAAAGTTAGCTGATTTATGTTATAATTTGTGTACATTGTTTTTGTCCTTTCGAGGATAAGAATTTGGAAGTACAAGGTCAGAGCTGTACTTCCTTTTATTTTACATTAAAAAGCACCAGGAATGAACGATTACTCGTCATTCCTGGTGCTTTTTAATGGGACTTATGTCACAGCCCCTTTTCATTTATTCGCCTTTTTTCCAGAAGTCAGTGATTGCACCTTTGGATGAGCTAGAGACGATATGTGCGTATTTACCAAGTGCACCACGTGAATGAAGCGGTGGAATCACCACTTTTTCACGACGTCTTGCAAGCTCCTCGTCAGAAACCAGCATCGTCAATTCTTTTGTATCTTGATCAACTACGACAGTATCACCGGTCTCTAGCAATGAAATTGGACCGCCATCTTGAGCCTCAGGAGCAATATGACCCACGACCAATCCATAAGTCCCACCTGAGAATCTCCCGTCTGTCAACAAGGCAACCGTTTCCCCTTGTCCTTTCCCTACGATCATACTAGATAGGGACAGCATCTCAGGCATACCTGGACCACCTTTTGGTCCAACATAACGAACCACGACAACATCTCCGTCAACGACTTCATCTGCCAAAACAGCATTGATCGCTTCTTCTTCTGTGTTGAAGACCTTTGCAGGACCTTCGTGACGTCGAACTTTCACACCAGAAACTTTGGCCACTGCGCCATCCGGAGCTAGATTTCCGTGAAGAACGATCAACGGACCATCTTTACGTTTTGGATTTTCCAATGGCATGATGACTTTTTGCCCTTCTTTCAATGAAGGAACCTCTTCAAGGTTTTCAGCAATCGTTTTACCAGTAACAGTCAGGCAGTCTCCATGGATAAAACCATTTTCATATAAATATTTCATTACCGCTGGCACGCCACCAACTTCGTACAAATCTTGGAAGACATATTGTCCACTCGGTTTTAAGTCAGCCAAATGAGGAACCTTCGCTTGGAAATCATTGAAATCATCTAAGGTCAATTCTACATTTGCTGCATGAGCCATCGCCATTAAATGCAAGATCGCATTGGTTGAGCCACCTAGAGCCATAACGACAGTAATCGCATTTTCAAAAGCTTTACGAGTCATGATATCTTTTGGATAAATTCTTTTCTCCAAGAGGTTCAATACCGCTTCACCAGCTGCTTCTACGTCAAGCAATTTTTCTTCAGTTGTTGCCGGATGTGAGGAAGAACCTGGCAAACTCATTCCCATTGCTTCGATTGCAGAAGCCATAGTATTCGCCGTATACATTCCACCACAGCCTCCAGGTCCAGGACACGCATTACATTCGATGCGACGAACCTCTTCCTCTGTCATATCATGATGATTCCATTTTCCGATTGCTTCAAACACCGAAACCAAATCAATATCTTTGCCGTCCAATTTTCCTGGAGCAATTGTTCCTCCATAGACAAAAATTGAAGGAATCTCTGTGTTAGCGATCGCAATCATACAACCTGGCATATTTTTATCACAGCCACCAATCGCAACGAAGGCATCACAATTGTGTCCACTTACTGCTGTTTCAACAGAGTCTGCGATAATATCACGAGATGGTAACGAATAGCGCATTCCAGGAGTTCCCATGGCGATCCCGTCTGCAACAGTGATCGTTCCAAATTGAACGGGCCAACCTCCTGCAGTAATCACGCCTTTTCTGGCTAGTTTTCCTAAATCGTGTAAATGAATGTTACAAGGAGTGTTCTCTGCCCAAGTACTGATGACCCCCACGATTGGTTTCTTAAATTCCTCATCACCCATACCGGTTGCTCTCAACATAGCCCGGTTTGGTGATTTGACCATGCTGTCATATACATTACTTCTAATTCTGATGTCTTTTTTTGGCTGATCATTAAACATTTTAAACGCTCCTTTCAAACGCGTATTGATGTTATACATAGTATTATAATACTATTATACATTTTAACACAAAAATTAAATTCTCCTAGATTCAAAATGAAAAAATGATTAAATAATTTCCTTGCAAAAAGAGCTTTTTCGTGGAAAAATAGATCGTACACCATTTTTAAGATCGAAAGGATACAACGAGTTATGAGAGAAGATATCAAGATAGACGACCGCGCATTAGCGATCAGTGATAAAATCATCGAAAAGTTACAAATGATCAATGATCCCGAGATTGGTTTAGATATTTACAATCTAGGTTTTATTTATGAGATTTCTTTGGCAGAAAATGGTCACTGTGAGATCGTCATCACCTTTACCGGAATTGGCTGTGAGTGCTTAGAGTCTGTTCCTGGAGAGATCGAGACGGCCTTAAAAGAGATCGATGAAATCTCCGAGGTCGAAGTCAAAATCGTTTGGACACCCGCTTGGAAAATGACCCGTATTAGCCGTTTTGGCAGAATTGCTTTAGGAATCAACCCTAATTAGAACAACAGACAAGTGTCCTTTTGCTGGATAGCTTGTCTGTTGTTTTTTTCTGTAGGGATTTGCTCATTTGTCATTGACAGTAGCCATAAACCCAATCTAATCAAAACATCCTTTGCGTACGTTAAACTTTCCGTCCTTATAATCTTGGATTTTATGATCAAGTTTAGCAAGAGTCTCTCCCAGCTCCTTGTAGGTCACAGCTAATTTTTCTCGTTCTTTGATCAGTAGCTCTTTTCGTTCTGTCAGTGTGTCATCTCCAAGCTGGTACAATCTAGTATAGTTTGCCAATGTCTCTATAGATAGCCCCGAACTTCTCATACAGACGATAAAATCGATCCAGTTCAAGTCTTCCTGTTGATAATCACGAACGCCTCCATTTTTTCGAGGAACCGGTGGAATCAGACCTTTTCGCTCATAATAACGCAGCGTGACCGCTGTGACCCCCGCATGCTTTGCCGCTTTTGAAATATTCATGGTTAACTCTCCTTTGAGGACCCTAACTGTTGCTACTCATGTATCGATCGAGCGGATATATTTAGCTGGTACGCCTGCGACGACCGTATTAGCTGCAACGTCCTTCGTTACTACGGCACCTGCAGCAACGATGGCATTTTCGCCGATAGTTACTCCTGGCAGAATCGTCGCATTTGAACCGATCCAAACATTTTTATCGATTCTGATGGCTGCCGGATACAGTGAGTCTCGGTCATTCGCTTCAAATCCATGATTCAATGTAGCAAAGACCACATTGTGTCCAATCAAGCTGTTGTCTCCGATTACCACTCCCCCTTGATCCTGAAAATGACAACCACCATTAACAAAAACACTTTTGCCAATATGGATATTTTTGCCATAATCGGTATAAAAAGGTGGAAACAATCTAAATGAAGAATCAACCCTTTTTCCTGTTAGTAGCGAGAAAAGCTGCTGTAGTTCTTTTTCTGTATGGTATTGGTTGTTGATTTTAGAGGTAATTTTTCGCGCTTGCTCACTTAAACTAGACATTTGACGGTGATAGATTGAACCTCCTTCCATCTTATTCCCTGCGTTCATATAAGCATTCAATTCTTCTATATTCATTTTCGTCTCCTTGATTTTAATGATTATTCTCGATTTTCTGATCAATCACTTGTCACAGTCTATTCAAACTTATCTTAGAGTGCTAAAATAAAAATATCAAATACCTATATCAAATATTCTCATATATCAAAAAAGCATAGGAGGAAAAACATGGAATTACGACTGCTTCGATATTTTATCGCCTTAGCCAACTATCAAAATATTTCAGAGGCGGCAAAACAACTGCATATTTCACAACCGACACTTTCTAGACAATTGAGTGATCTAGAAAAAGAACTAGATACGCCACTTTTCCTACGGGGCAATAGAAAAATTTCCTTAACAGATGAAGGACTCTTCTTTTTGACCAAAGCCAAAGAAATCGTGGATCTTGCAGATAAAATGATGGCTAATTTCAACTCTTCTGCAGAAATGATCAGCGGGAAAATCTACATTGGCAGTGGTGAATCCGAAGCAATGGCTTTCATTGCAAAAACGGTTAAAAAAATTTCAGAGAAACATCCGGAAATTCAGTTTCATCTGCACAGTGGCAACTCAGAAGCCATACTGGAAAAATTGGATGCTGGACTATTAGATTTTGGTATCGTGATCGATCCAGTGGACAAGAAAAACTACGATTATATTTCGTTACCAATCACAGATACTTGGGGCGTGCTGATGCACAAAGACAGTCCTCTCGCAGATCAGTCGGTCATTGTCCCGGAAAATCTTATAGAACTGCCTTTGATTCTTTCACAACAGTCGATCATCTATAACGGTCTATCTGGCTGGTTTGGTGAAAACGTCAATAACCTCAAGATTCGCTGTACCTATAATTTACTTTATAATGCGGCTAAAATGGTCGAAGCCAAGGTTGGCTATGCTCTGTGTCTGGATAAACTGATCGCCTCTTACGACGATAGTCACTTACGTTTTCGACCACTGCATCCTCCCTTGACAGCCAATCTATACCTGATTTGGAAAAAATATCCTACCTTTTCAAAAGCAGCTACAATGTTTTTAAATCAATTAAAAACAGATATTGAACGCAAATTTTATAATCAAGTTAGCCACCTAAGAAAATAAAAAAACATCATAGTGAAATATCGTGTATTATTGGGGTTCCAACACCAAACCAATAAGGAGATTTTCACTATGACTTGCACAAATTCTA
>NZ_JBSMVT010000004.1:0-152488 GCF_053760925.1 Enterococcus olivae | reverse complement strand
CACTCACCGAATGTGTGTGGTGGCGATAGCGAGAAGGATACACCTGTTCCCATGCCGAACACAGAAGTTAAGCTTCTTAGCGCCGATTGTAGTGAGGGGTTGCCCCTTGTGAGAGTAGGACGTCGCCACGCAAGACTGAAAGACCTGATTATACTGTCAGGTCTTTTTTTATATCTCAAAATAAAACAACCAAAAGCAAAAAAATGGACAAATCTTTCACACAAGAAGAAAATAAAGGAAAAGTAGGTGAGAAAATGACAAACTATTCTAAAGAAGAATTGAAAAAGAAATTGACACCGATGGAATATGCGGTCACACAGGAAAATGCAACAGAACGACCTTTTACCGGAAAATATGATGATTTCTATGAAAAAGGGATCTATGTAGATATTGTTAGTGAAGAGCCGTTATTTGTTTCAAGCGATAAATTTGATGCAGGTTGTGGCTGGCCAGCATTCTCCCGTCCGATCTCTACGACAGAGATTCAGGAAAAAGAAGATTTATCTTTGTATCAACCAAGAGTTGAAGTAAGGAGTCAAGAAGCGGATTCTCATCTAGGACACGTATTTAATGATGGACCAGAAGAATTAGGCGGATTGCGTTACTGTATCAATTCAGCAGCTTTAAAATTTATTCCTTATGAAGAAATGGATGAAAAAGGATATAGCGAATATAAGCAATATGTTCACTAAATAATAGGGATAAACAAGGAATCAGGCAGTGAAAGATTGCCTGATTTTTTTTCATATCCATGTATTTTATGATACAATAAAGGGAACATATGTACAGAAAGGAAAAAACATGTACGAGTATATTATTGGTAAAGTAGCGGCAATCTATCCCGCGTATATCGTAATCGAAGTAAACGGCATCGGTTATCAAATCGCCTCAGGGAATCCTTATCGCTATAGTGGAAAAACGGATCAAGAAGTAAAAATATTTCTTCATCAGGTCATTCGTGAAGATGCCCATACCTTGTATGGTTTCAATAGTTTAGAAGAGAAGCAGTTGTTTTTGCGTTTGATCAGTGTCTCAGGAATCGGCCCTAAAAGCGGCTTGGCAATTATGGCAAATGAAGATCATGAAGGACTGATTGCTGCAGTTGAAGCTGCAGATATTAACTATCTAACAAAATTCCCAGGTGTTGGTAAGAAAACGGCACAGCAGTTGATCTTGGATCTAAAAGGAAAGCTGGGAGAGTTGTCTGGCGAGTTAGTTGGAGCTCATCCAATGGAATTGTTTACAGAAGAAAAAAATCCTGAACTGGCAGAAGCCATGGCAGCCTTACAAGCGTTGGGCTACAATGAAAGAGAAGTCAAAAAAATTCAGAAGCAACTACTTCAAGAACCCGCACAAACAACCGATGGGTATTTAAGAACCGCTTTGAAGCTGGTGATGAAAAAGTAAGGAGAGACGTATGACAGATCGAATGATTTCACCGAATGCCAACCAAGAAGAAGAATTTTTTGAAAAATCATTACGTCCACAGTATTTTTCACAGTATATCGGTCAGGACAAGGTAAAACAAGAACTGACTATCTATATCCAAGCAGCTAAAAATCGAGAAGAGTCTCTGGATCATGTGTTGCTTTATGGTCCTCCTGGATTGGGGAAAACGACGATGGCAGTAGTGATTGCTAATGAAATGGAAGTCAATATTCGAACGACTAGTGGACCAGCAATCGAAAAACCAGGGGATTTGATTGCGACACTCAACGAACTAGAACCAGGGGATGTCCTTTTTATCGATGAGATCCATCGCTTACCCCGAGTAACGGAAGAAATGTTGTATTCTGCTATGGAAGATTTTTATGTGGATATTATGGTTGGGCAGGGAACGACTGCACATCCGGTCCATTTCCCGTTGCCACCCTTTACTTTGATCGGTGCCACAACAAGAGCCGGGATGCTGGCCGCACCATTACGAGATCGTTTTGGAATCATTTCTCATATGGAATATTACGAAGAAACGGATCTGAAGGAGATCGTCCAGCGTTCTGCTTCGATTTTCCAAACAGAGATCGTTGAAGAAGGGGCGATCGAGATTGCTCGCCGTTCTAGAGGAACACCAAGGATTGCTAATCGCTTGCTGAAACGAGTCCGTGATTTTGCTCAAGTACAGGCAGACGGTGTAATCGATCAAAAAATTGCAGACAAGGCGTTGTCTTTGCTTCAAGTCGACAGTGCTGGACTAGACCTGGTGGATCAGAAATTGATCAAGACCATGATTGAGCTGTACAATGGAGGACCTGTGGGATTGAGTACTTTGTCTGTTAATATCGGCGAAGAAAGAGAGACCGTTGAAGACATGTACGAACCCTACTTGATCCAGAAAGGTTTTTTGAAACGAACGCCTCGCGGACGAGTGGCAACAGCCTTATCCTATGAACATTTCGATTACCCTTATCAGGAACAGTAAAAGTGAGGAAGAGCATGGCAGAAGGAAATAAGACCAAACAAGTCATTGCTACAAGCTATATTCAGCTATGTACGGAAAAAGAGTATGCAAAAATCAGTATCCAAGAGATTGCTTTTCGTGCACAATTGAATCGACAAACTTTTTATTACCATTTTAAAGATAAGCAAGAATTGCTTCGCTGGATATATTTCAATGACTCACTGAAATATCTGGTGGCTGAAAAGGTGACCCTTGATAATTGGGAAGAACAGGCACTGAAAATGCTGAAAGCTATGAAAGAGAAAGCTCTTTTTTATCAGTCTTCTTTGATAGGAGACCGGGATATTTTGATCAACGAGTTTTTTAGTATTGTCGAAAGAATTTTTCAAC
Source organism: Enterococcus olivae (assembly GCF_053760925.1). Lineage (NCBI taxonomy): Bacteria > Bacillati > Bacillota > Bacilli > Lactobacillales > Enterococcaceae > Enterococcus > Enterococcus olivae. The sequence goes on along the minus strand of NZ_JBSMVT010000004.1, from coordinate 149,700 downwards.
AGTTGTTTAGACAAGTGGATGAAGAAAAAGAGCTTTCGTCACAAGATATCCTTTTTTACAGCCGTTTCTTTGCTTTTGGCTGTAGTGGTATTCTAGAAACTTGGATTCGTGGGGATTTTCAAGAATTACCGCTTGAGATTGCAGCACAGCTTTTTCGATTAGCAAAGGATATTGAGCTCTTTTCATATCGAATCTATCAAAAAGGGAGGATGGAAGATGACTAAAGTATTATTTGTTTGCTTAGGTAATATTTGTCGTTCACCCATGGCAGAAGGCATGATGCGACAATACAGTGATAAATATCAGCTTGATTTATTGATCGATTCGGCAGCTACAAGTCGCTGGGAGGTAGGTAGCCCGCCATATAGTGGGACACAAAAAATATTTCGAAGAGAAAACATTGATTTTAGTGGGATGGTTTCCAGACAAGTCCAACTAGAAGATTTTTCTGAATTCGACTGGATCATTGGAATGGATCACAGCAATGTCCGAGAGTTGAAACGGCGTGCACCTAAAGGAACAGAAAATAAAATTCGGTTATACATGGAAGTAGTTTCTGGTAAAGAAGCGCAGGAGATCCCTGATCCGTGGTTGACTGGAAATTTTGATGAAACTTATGACATGTTATTAGAAGGGTTGCCATTATGGGCTGAACGATTCAAGTCAGATCTTTAAATGAGTATCGGAAAGGAAGAAGCTATCGTGAAAAAGAAACCTTTAGCAATAAAAAAGCTAGAAAAATTCATTCTCATGATGACAACGACATTGTTGGATAGTTTTTTAAGCGATGATGCAGACAAGCGGATCGCCAAAGAAAATTTGCGGAAAATCCGAACAAAACTCCAGCAAGCTGCACAGGAAACAAGTCTCGTGGTGCTTCAACTAGAAACCGAAAAGCCGGACAAATACGAGATCATTTCTGGCTGGATTGTCGGGAAGAAAATCGGTAAAGAACAAGTTGTGATCAAGATTCAAAACGATCAACAGCAAATACGCATTCTTTCCTTGATGATGATCAAAAAAGTTAGTATCCTTTCACCAAAAGGAAAAAACGATAAACTAGAAAAATAAGAACTGCCTGTATGGAAGATGTATTTCTCGATTCAGGCAGTTCTTATTTTGTTGTCATATAATGGATTCTATTTCCTTGTTCGGCAGAAACATTCGCTAACTATTCGTACCTTTCTTTTTCTAAGGAAGTAATTCCCAAGTAGCTGTCTTTTTCAAATGCAATCGATCATCAGGAAGATTCGTATCTTGAATAATAGAATCGACATAGTTGCTTAAAAAATCAGCATCTTGTGCTTTCAACAGCTGGTAACCAGCTGTTTGTTTGAGTTGTAGAACTTCTTCGTCAGTCAAAAAGTCATCTCCAGAGAAGAAGCGAAGATTAACTTGACCAACAAATTCAGCGATGGGGTCGAGAATTTCTGAATCATAGATTCCTTGCTCGATCAGCATACCATAGGCCATTTTTTGACCATCTTCGATAAACAACTGTTCCAAATAAGTAGCATAGGAGTCTGCCTCCTCAGGGAAAGGCTGCTTGCTTGAGTCTAGCTGACTACGCTGATAGATCAGCTCATTTTGTGTCAATTGAAGCTTGCCGATGGTTTGTGGCGCAATCGAAAAGGAACCCGTAGTGATCTCGATGATCCCGCTTTGAGGATTTTGTAAAATATCCTGTGCATGGATATGGCCAGAGAAAACCAGCGGAACTTGATAGGTCTGCAGCATTCGATGGAGTTCATCGGCATTGTTCAAGACAAAGCCTTGATAGACCAGTGAGTTATGCTTCAGTAAATTGTGATGCATGAAAATCACGGGTGTTTGTGCCTCTTGTTCAGCTTTTTCTAGCTGTTCTTCAAGCCACTGCAAAGATTCTTTTCTAAGTTTCCCGCCGGTCATGGGTTTACGACGGCTAGTTTCACGGGTATAGATATTGGTGTCCAAAAGAAACAGCCGGGAATCATCGGTAGCCTGGATGATGTAGCTTAAAGAATAGGGATCTTTTTCAATCGCTCGTTCATAACTAGATGAAAAAAGCGTTTCGAAATCTTTTGGACTGATCTGACTAGTTGTAAACTGTTCATCACCAATAAATTTTCTGGCCCAACCGTCATGAATATCGTGGTTCCCAGGGAGGACAAAAACAGCAACTCCTTCTTGTTCTAATGCCTCAAAAAAACCGACAAGTGTTTCAGCGCTTTGCTTTTCACCGTTGAAGGTTAAGTCTCCTGTGACAATCAGGGCATCTGGCTGTTCCTTTTTTGCTTGCTCGATCAGAGATTGCCAACTGTCTTCTTGATAACGCAGCTCTTTGCCAGCAGCAGTTTGCTGCATTTTTTCAAAGGCCGAGCCTGTATCGTAAAGTTCAGTAGCCAGTAGATGAGGATCTGAGACGATCCAAAGATCTGCGCGTTCTCCAAAAAGAGCTGGTGCTGTTGTCTTTGGTCTAAAAAAAAGCAGAACAGAGAGACTAAGCAGGACAAATAATAAAATAAAATTTCTTTTCTTCATGAGAGGCTCCTTTTGTTCAGCTTACTATGAGACGAAAAGAAAGTAAACCTTTCAAAAGAATCACTTTTAGAAAATCAAAACAATTTCATCATACTTTTTTCACATCTCTCTTATATAGTATAAACATACCAACAAACAACCCTAACAAAACACTTTTTCATTTTTTACTCCTTGACCTGTCGATCCCCGTCGACAGGTCTTTTTTTAATGTATGAAACGCTTCCTTTAAATAAGTATTTTGTTCACAAGTGAAAAAATTTAAACTTTTTTTAGAGTATAAAAATGTTATTATAGCTGGTTTTTCAGAAGAAACTATCATATTTTTAGCTTGTGCAAAAAAAAATGATAGTTTCTTAGTTCACAATCTAGGTATACTAAGCATGTAAATTAAAGGAGGAACTCTCAATGACAAAAACAGTAATTATTGGGTCTAACCATGCAGGAATCGCTGCCGGAAATGTATTATTAGATAACTTTGAAGATCAGGAAGTTGTAATGATCGAACGCAACAGTAACTTCAGTTACCTAAGCTGTGGAACAGCACTTTGGGTAGGTCGACAAATCGATGAAGTAGATGGCTTGTTCTATACAAACCGTGAAGACTTTGAAGCAAAAGGTGCAAAAGTTTATTTAGAAACAACTGTTGATCACATCGATTTCGAGAAAAAAGAAGTTCATTCTGTGAATAGTTCAGGTGAAGAAGTGGTAGAATCGTATGACAAACTTGTTTTGGCTACAGGTTCAATTCCAATTTCTCCAAATGTACCAGGGCGTGACTTGAAAAATATTACGTTCATGAAAAAATTCCAAGAAGCACAATTTATTGATGGTTTATTAGCACAAGATGAATTCCAAAACGTAGCAATCATCGGTGCTGGATACATTGGGGTAGAAATGGCAGAAGCGGCAAGACGTCGTGGCAAAAATGTATTGCTATTTGATGCAGCTGACCGTTCTCTTCCAAATTACTATGACCGTCCATTTACTGATAATATGGATAAAAACTTAGCAGATCACGGCATTGAATTACACTTAGGTGAATTGGTTCAAGAATACAAAGGAACTGATAAGGTAGATACAGTGGTCACAGCTAAAGGTGAATACTCTGTTGATTTAGTCATCAACGCTATTGGTTTTTCACCAAACAATCTACTAGGTAAAGAGCATTTAGATCTATTTGTGAATGGTGCTTACCTTGTTGACCGTCATCAACAAACAAGTGATCCAGATGTTTACGCAGTAGGTGACTGTGCGACAGTTTACTCAAATGCGTTACAAGATACTGCCTATATTGCTCTAGCGACAAATGCTGTCCGTACAGGGATGGTTGCTGGTGAAAACATCGGCGGTAACAAGATCGAATCTCCTGGGGTTCAAGGATCAAACGGTATTTCAATCTTTGGTTACAACATGGTTTCAACTGGTTACTCTGTTGAAGCAGCCGCTCGTTTTGGTTTAGACGTGAAATACACTGATTTTGAAGATACACAAAAACCAGTCTTTATGAAAAACAATGACAAAGTGAAGATTCGTATCGTTTATGGTGCGAAAACTCGCCGTATCATTGGTGCCCAAATGGCGTCAACAACTTCAGAAATCTCAATGGCGATCCACATGTTCTCATTGGCGATCGAACGTGGAGTGACTGTTGATGAGTTGGCATTGCTAGATCTATTCTTCTTGCCACACTTCAACCAACCATACAACTATATCAACAAAGCTGCTTTGGCTGCTGAATAATAGAAATAAGAAAACGACTCTGTGAGCGACACTCACAGAGTCGTTTTTTGATATTTACAAAAAGTCAGTGGACAATCAATCGTTTGAGAAGAACCTGAACGTAAAAATTTTTGTTTTTCCTTACGATAGTTTTTAGGTGTCAGGTGATATTTGTCTTTGAAGCGTTTGCTGAAATAAGAAGAATTAGTGAAACCACATTGAAAAGCAATCGATGTAATATCGTTATCTGTTTGAAACAATTTAACGGCTGCGACAGCTAAACGCAGATCGCTAACGTAGGAGCTAAAGGATAGATTCATCGACTGAAAGGATTTTTGCAAGGTCCTAGGTGAAACGTGACAGTGCTCTGCGGTTTTTTCTAACGACAGTGCAGGATTCCATAAATACGTATGAATAAATGTTGTAGCGATGTGGATCAGGTCAGTCGTATTTTTTTTTGGGCATAGTAAGATTTTTTTGCTGGATCCAATCACACAGAAGGGAGAGCAGTTGATTCAGGATCAGCAGATTTTCTTCTTTTGAACAGTGGACTAGCTGTTTTTTTAAACTGAAAAAGCTGTCCAGTAAATAACGTCCGATACCAGAAGAGACATCAAAGCTGATACCAGACAACTCCTCCGGCAGTAAGCCTTGCGTTTGCGGCTTCTTTTCGATGAAGAGATTGATTCCTTCTGTTTGTTGGGTTCATACATAATGACTACTGCAGGTCAAGTCAAAAATTCCTAGAGAGTAATCTGACAAAGAGATCTCGGTCTGTTCGGTAAAATGCCGTTCGGCACCTTTTTTGATGAAACGAATCCCCAAAAAAGACCGATCATCGTCAGCGTTTCTAAAGAAAATGCCTTTTGAGGCATCTACTTTGCTGTAGGTAAAAACAAGATCATCCAGCACATGAATCTCAGAAGCAATCGGGAGTAACGGATGTTCTTTGATTGTGTAATGATAGTTGAAACGAGCCAATTGGTGTGTGTACTCAATGGATTTAGAAGACATCAGATGATTCAGTTCTTGTGCAGACACAATAATTTCTCCTTTCGCAGAAATGACAAAACAAGCGGCGTAATGTTTATATCGAAATATGAAAACGTTGTCTATGATTAATTATAAGGATTGTGTGGAAATTCACAACCGTTGATAGCTATTTTTTTAGTTATTAGCAAAAAATTAATTTTAGGAGGAATTTTCATGAAGTATGAAGCATTGTTCTCGCCTTTGAAAATTGGCAAGGTAGAAGTTCCTAATCGTATTGCAATGATGCCAATGGGGGTGTTCTCGCCACGTCTGTTGAATATGGAATCTGTCGCTTATACGAAAGATGGGGCAGATTATTATATCGAACGTGCCAAAGGCGGGACGGGTCTGATCATTACCGGTTTGATGCCGATCATCAATGACATGGGTTTTAGCATTTTAACGAATCCTAAAGCATATGTGGAAGAGATGAAGTATTTGATGGATGGCGTTCATGCGGCAGGCAGCAAGGTTTTTGTTCAATTGACTTCACTGACTGGACGGGTGAATCACGGTTTGACAGGTGTGATCAAAGCGCCCGCACCGATCCAAAATGTCTGGGATCCGACGAAGACAGATTTAGGCATGACCAAGGAAGATATCCATACGTATGTAGGAAATTTTGCCGAAGGAGCGAAACTGGTTCAGGAAGCAGGCGGTGATGGTGTTGAGATTCACGCTGTGCATGAAGGCTATCTGCTAGATCAATTTGCGATCGCCTTTTTCAATCGTCGAACCGATGAATATGGTGGCTCACTAGACAATCGTCTACGGATCATCAAGGAGATCGTAGAAGCAATCAAAGAAAAATGTGGCCAAGATTTCCCAGTGTCTATGCGTTATAGCGTAAAAAGCTATGTCAAAGATTTTAATCGAGGGGCCTTGCCAGGAGAAGAATTTGAAGAAAAAGGTCGAGACATTGAAGAATCACTGATTGTAGCCAAAAAATTGGAAGAATTTGGCTATGATATGTTGAACTGCGACAACGGAAGCTATGATTCTTGGTTCTGGCCGCATCCACCAATGTACATGCCAAAAGCCTGCAACTTGATCGATGTCATGAAGGTGAAGGAGGTTGTCTCTATTCCGGTAGTTTGTGCAGGACGATTTGATAATCCGGAGCTGGCGAATGAAGTGATTGCAGCTGGCAAACTGGATATGATGGGCATGGGCCGTCCGCTGCTTGCAGATCCGGAACTAGCCAATAAATTCAAAGAAGGTCGCTTAGCGGATGTCCGTCCTTGTATCTATTGTCATCAAGGCTGTTTGGGCCGGATTTTCCAAGGCAAGGATATTTCTTGTGCTGTTAATCCAGCTTGTGGCAGAGAAAAAAGCTATGCGCTAGAGCCTGCCGAAGTGAAAAAACGGGTGCTAGTGGTTGGTGGCGGACTTGGCGGAATGGAGGCTGCTCGAGTAGCAGCGATTCGGGGACATCAGGTAGACTTGTTTGAAAAAACAGATCAGTTGGGAGGCGTCTTTGTAGCAGCCGCCACCCCTGATTTCAAAGAAGACGACCGTCAGCTATTGGCATGGTATAAAAGACAAATGGCAGAGCTATCTATCAATGTTCATTTGAATACCTTGGTCACCAAAGAAATGATCACCGCTTACGATGAAGTCTTTATTGCCACAGGTGCTACAGAAAGAAGATTGAATACACCGGGATTTGAAGGGGAGCATGTGAACTATGCCGTGGATGCTTTGTGCAATAAAGAAATCACGGGCGAGAATGTTGCAATCGTTGGGGCTGGTTTGACCGGCTGTGAAATTGCCTATGACTTGGCGAAAAAAGGCAAGTCTGTGACGATTGTGGAAGCATCAGAAACGATTTTGAATGCTTTTGGACTTTCGGCAGCCAATTACAATATGCTGATGGAGCTAATCGATTATTATCAGATTAAAGTCATTAAAAATGCGGTGGTCGACAAATTTGAGAATGGCACGGCTTATGTAACGGAAACCATCAAAAATTATCCGAATGTCGCGAATAGAGCACAGCATATGTTTGCTTTGGGGACACAAGGAATGCCGAAAGCGCACGAGATCCCAGCAGATGACATTGTCGTATCGATCGGCTATCTGCCAGAAGATCAGCTATACAATGAAGTTCAGGCAGAAAATATCCATTTGATCGGTGATGCAAGAAAACCAGCCAATGTGATGGAAGCCATCTGGTCTGCTTATGAAACAGCGATGACTATTTAAAAAGAAATGACGCACGCTTCTGGAGTGAAGGTGCGTCATTTTTCAGCTATTCCGAGTGGTCTATTTGAAGAGCATCATTGTGCCTCATTCCAAGTGATCGCATCGTTGACAATGTCTTCTAAGACGCTAAAATCGACTTTTTTTAAATTTCGCAGACGTAGACAAATTTTGCCCATATTGGATTTTGCGAAATGCTGTTCATAGCTTTTTAAAATCGGCTGTCCATTTTTTTCTCCGCCGATATAAAAGGAGACATTGTTCTTCTGTGGTGCGAGACTAAGCAGACAGTTGTAGATGTCATCTGTAGCATTCGTCAGATCTCCATAACCAATAAAGGTGATAGTACCGCTCGAAATTAGACGTCGAGACAATTGCGGAAAGGTAGTTTGCATCCAGTCATCCAGAGCTTGAAACAGTTCGCGGTGTTCACTTGATTCGATCAATTCTGTGATTGTGTGTGCATGAATATTCATAATATTCCTCCGTATGAGTTTATTTAGAAGATCCTTCGATGAGCTCTCATCGATCAGTCTTATTTTCACTTGAGTATACCATGAGGAAAACAAAAGAGGAAAAGATCGATTTTTCAAAAAGGGATTCCATCATCTTTGGTGATTTATTTTGTCTATCACTATAGAAGTGGTTGTTTTCTTGGTTTTGATGAGTGAGTACACGGAACTCCTCTCAAAAAGCGTTTTAGTGATCGAAAAAAACTATGTGAAGTGTAATTGACTTCTTTATAAAGGAAGGCTATGATTACCTCATCAAATAACTCATGCAATAAAAAGAAGAGTACAATTCGTTTTTTCTTTATAAAAGAGAGCCTCAGCTGGTGAAAAGGGGTAAAGAAAGAGGATTGGAAGATGGTCTTTTTCGCATTCAACTGTAAGTGCTAAGCGATGAGCAGTTGACGGGGGTGCCCGTTACAGCAACGCAGTCTAATCTTTCTTTAGGAAGATTGTACTGGCAGAGTTTCTTTGTTGTGAGACAAAGGATAAATGAAGGTGGTCACACGAATCCATTCGTCCTTCCAGATTAATTTCTGGGAGGACTTTTTTTATCTAAATTTAAAAGGGGGAAATGGAAATGAAAAAAAGTAAAAGGTTAGGATCAATAATGACTCTAGCTGTTGCCGTGGTTGGTTTAGCAGCTTGTGGAAATGGTGCGACGGCAGAGACAGAGACGACTCACGTCAAGTTGGGCGTAGTGGGTGACAGCAATGAGGTTTGGGAGCCGGTGATCGAAAATCTCAAAGAAGAACATATCGAGATCGAATTAGTAAAATTCTCAGACTATACCCAACCGAATGAAGCCTTGGAAAAAGGCGACATTGACCTTAATGCGTTTCAAGGATATATTTTAATGGATGAGTTCAATGCAACCAATGAGGGACATCTAGCTGCAATCGGTGAAACAGTTTTGAATCCGATTGGTTTGTACTCAGACAAGCATGATTCTGTGGAAGAAATCGCAGATGGATCGGAAGTGGCGATCGCCAATGATCCAGTGAATGCTGCTAGAGGACTGTTGCTTTTACAATCAGCAGGTTTGATCAAGCTGGACTATGAGGATGGCAAAAATCCAACGGCCGAAGACATTGTTGAGAATCCTAAGAATCTAAAGATCTTGGAGCTGGAAGCAGCGCAGACAGCTCGTTCACTGCCGGATGTGGGAGCCAGTGCGATCAATGTGTTCATGGCATTGGATGCCGGCTTTATTCCTAAAGAAGATGCGATCTTTATCGAACCCGTCAATGAAGACTCAAAACCGTATTACAATATTATTGTTGCTAGAGAAGACAAGCAGGACAATGAAGTTTATAAAAAAATCGTGGATGCCTATCGTACAGATGCATCAAAAGAATTGATCGATGAATTATATAAAGGTTCTGTATTGCCTTTATGGTAAGAAGAGGTGGAAAGATGACAATAACACTGACAAAAGAAGAAGCATTGGATTTGTATTATGAAATGCGTCGTATTCGTCGTTTTGAGGAAACAGTTAAAGAAAAAAGTGGCACGGACATCGTTGGTCCTACGCACTTGTATATTGGGGAAGAAGCGATCGCTGTTGGTGTATGCAGCAATCTGACAAAGGATGATTATGTGACTAGTACTCACCGTGGACATGGTCATACCTTGGCTAAAGGTGCCAGATTAGATCGTTCGTTAGCTGAACTTTACGGGAAAAAAACAGGATACTGTAAAGGAAAAGGCGGTTCGATGCATCTGGCAGATTTTAGTGTGGGGATGCTAGGAGCCAACGGTGTCGTCGGTGGTGGCTTCAACATCGCCACTGGCGCGGCACTGGCGATCCAGCAAAGAGCAGGGAAAGAGGTCGCTGTCTGCTTCTTTGGAGATGGTTCTAGTAATCGAGGAACCTTCCATGAGGCAGTCAATTTGGCTGCCTCATGGAAGCTACCAGTGGTCTTTGTCTGTGAAAACAACGGTTGGGCATCAACGACACGTTTCAGTGAGACGGGCTCGGTTTCCCAATTGTCTGAACGAGCGAAAGGTTATGGTATCCCGGGGATCACGATCGACGGTAATGATGTCGAAGCTGTCAAAAACACGGCAGCTGAACTAATTACTCGTGCTCGAAATGGAGAAGGTCCAAGTATCTTAGAGTGCCGTTCCTATCGTATCGAAGGGCATTTTTTAGCTGATCCGCAGCTCTACCGAACAAAAGAAGAAGTGCAGGAGCAGTATGATAACAACAACCCGATCACACGGTTTAAAGAAAAAATGTTACAAGGGCAGCTAGTCTCTGAAGAGGAGCTGCAGGAAGTGGATGATAAGCTGGAAGCAGAACTGCGAGAAGCGATCGCATTTGCGGAAATCAGTTCGTTTCCAGAAGCGGAAGAAGCATTGGAGGATTTGTTTGTAGGAGAGGTGACTTTGTATGAGTGAACGTTTGATTACTTTTTCAGAAGCGACTAGAGAAGCGATGATCGAAGAAATGCGAGCAGATAAAGGAGTCTTTGTTTTTGGAGAAGACATCGCTAAACAAGGTGGGATCTTTGGTCAATTTGCCGGCTTAAAAGATGAATTTGGTGAACGCGTCAAGGATACGCCGATTTCTGAAACAGCTTTAGTTGGTGCTGGAGTCGGTGCAGCGATCGCGGGTTCTAAACCGGTCATCGATCTGCATTTTGCCGATTTTATTGGCATCACGATGGATGAGATTTTGAATCAAATGGCCAAGGCACATTATATGTTTGGTGGTCAAGCGCAGCTTCCGCTAGTTTTACGGGCACCAGATGGTTCGATGAAGCACGGTGCTGCACAGCATTCGCAATCACTGGAAGCTTGGTTTATGGGCATACCAGGCATTCGCGTCGTCATCCCTTCGACTCCTGAAAATGGCAAGGGCTTGTTGAAAGCCGCGATTCAAGATCCAAATCCAGTGATCTATTTTGAAAACAAAGGTTTGTTTCCAGTCGTTGGACATGTTCCAGAGGGAGAAGTAATCACGCCTTTGGACAAAGCCGAAGTCGTGCGTGAAGGAACCGATGTTACACTGGTTTCTTACTCGCTCATGTTATCCAAAGCTTTAAAAGCAGCGGAACAGGTTCAGGAAACTTATGGAATCAGTGTCGAAGTCATCGATTTGAGAAGCATTGTACCAATCGACACCGAAACGATCTATCAATCAGTCAAAAAGACTGGACGCTTGGTGATTGCGCATGAAGCAATCAAAATCGGAGGTGTCGGTGGTGAGATCGCCGCACGTGTGGCAGAAAATGTTTGGGAGTACCTGCAGGCGCCGATCCTGCGTGTCGGAGCGAAATTTGTTCCGGTTCCCTTCAGCCCACTAATGGAAAATTATGTATTTGCAGATGAACAGGAAATCATTGCAACGATTTTAAAAAGTACAGAAAAAAGAGGATTGGTGACAAAATGACAAAATTATCGATCGTACTGTTGCAATTAGATGTGGCCTTTGGTGATCCGCAAACGAATAGAGAAAATGTCCGTTTGTGGTTTGAAAAAGCAGAACTAAAACCAAATGAAGTCGTGCTTTTACCAGAACTTTGGGATACAGGCTATGACCTGACTCGTCTGCCGGAAATCGCAGATCAGGAAGGGGAAACGGCGAAAGCTTTTCTTTCAGAGCTGGCGAGAAACTATCAGGTCTTTATTTCAGGCGGCTCGATTGCCAGACAAAGTCAGGGAAAAGTCTTCAATACGACCTATATCGTAGCACCAACCGGAGAGATTCAAACGAGCTATGACAAGGTGCATCTGTTCCGTTTGATGGAAGAAGAAAAATACTTGCATGCAGGAGATCGATTGGTACAAACGTCAATCCTAGAAGTTCCATCAGCCCCTTTTATTTGTTACGATCTACGTTTTCCAGAATTTTTCCGGAAAAGTGCTAGTCAAGGAAGCGAGCTTTTCTTACTTTCAGCACAATGGCCAACCCCTCGCATCGAGCATTGGCAAAAACTGCTTCAAGCCAGAGCTATCGAGAATCAGTGCTTTGCAGCAGCAGTCAATCGCGTAGGCTCTGATCCCAACAATCAGTTTGGCGGGCATTCTTTGGTGGTCGATCCTTTGGGCAAGGTCCTCTTGGAATTGGATGACTCTGAGAGCTTCGGACGTGTAGAGATCGATCTACAAGCAGTAAAAGAGACAAGAAAAGGGATCCCGGTATTTGAGGATCGTCGAACAGATCTATATTCGTAAGGAGGAAAAGTATGATACCAAATGCTGGAGTCTTGCAGCAATTACCGACGCAGTTTTTTGCGCATCTAGTCAAGCAAGTCAATCAAAAAATCACAGAAGGAAAAGATGTGATCAATCTTGGTCAAGGGAATCCAGATCAACCGACACCTCCAGGAATCGTTGCAGCGATGCAGCAGGCGGTAGCGGCTCCTGCGAACCATAAATATTCTCAGTTTAGAGGAAATCAGGCTTTTAAACAAGCTGCAGCTGATTTCTACTGGGAACACTACGGTGTGAAACTAGATCCCGAAAAAGAGATCGCAGTCATGGGTGGTTCTAAAATCGGATTAGTCGAACTACCTTTAGCTTTACTTGATCCAGGAGATACTTTGCTATTGCCTGATCCAGGTTATCCAGATTATCTGTCGGGAGTGACTTTGGCAAAGGTCCAGCAAGAATTGATTCCTTTGTTACCTGAAAACGGCTATTTACCAGATTATGATTCATTAGATGAAGAAATCGTTGAAAAAGCCAAGCTGCTGTTTTTGAATTACCCTAATAATCCAACGGGAGCTCAAGCAAATCCCGCATTTTTTGATGAAACTGTCGCTTTTGCGAAGGAAAACGATGTCGCAGTCGTACATGATTTTGCCTATGGCGCTTTAGGGACTGAAGCAGAGTCACCGATCAGTTTTTTGCAGAGTCCAGGAGCCAAGGACGTGGGGATCGAATTATATACCCTATCTAAAACCTACAATATGGCAGGCTGGCGAATTGCTTTTGCAGCAGGAAACCAACAAATCATCGAAGCACTTAATCTGATCCAAGATCACTTGTTTGTCGGGCTTTTCCCTGCCTTACAGGAAGCAGGCGTCTATGCTCTAGAAAGTTATGAACAAGTCGATGAATTGGTGGCCTTGTATAATCAACGCCGGCAGGTCTTTGTCAAAGCCGCGGCTGAGATCGGTTGGCAGGCCTATCCATCAGAAGGGGCTTTTTATGCTTGGATGCCAGTTGCCAAGGGGTATGATAGTACGTCCTTTACGGAACTTCTTTTAGAAGAGGCTTCTGTTGCTGTTGCACCAGGCAATGGCTTTGGGGCAGGTGGCGAAGGTTTTGTGCGTATTGGCCTACTTGTAGAAGAGGAACGATTGATCGAAGCAGTGGAAAGAATCGGAGAACTGCAACTAACCTTTGAGTAAAAAAATTAGTAGATTAGCATTCAAATTAAGCGAGGGTCAGTTACCAATACTATTGGTTGCTGACCCTTTAAAAGAGTTCTAGGATGATTTTATAGAGGACTGCCAACAAGAAGGGTAGCTAAAAAGAAACAGATAAACAAGTATACTTATTTTTTTATGATAAAAACCTTGACATCTTGTTTGTCACATGATATGATATAAAAGTTGAGAAATGAAAGCAGAAGCACCCGCTTCTCGCCTAAGCGAACATATTGCTGGGCAGAATAGGATTCCTACTAATCTTTGATTGGTTTGGAGTGCGCGCGGGTTCTTATAGAAGAACTCGTTTTTTTATTGCCATTTTGGTAATTCTTTCTTTCTCTCAAATAACTTGGAGGTGAATGACCATAGCTAGAGATATGATGGTAAATGACGGCATTCGTGCAAGAGAACTACGCTTGATTGATCAGAACGGTGAACAATTAGGAGTTAAATCTAAAGCAGAAGCATTAAGTATTGCTGAAAGAGCAAATCTAGATGTAGTATTAGTGGCTCCCAATGCAAAACCACCAGTTGCGCGAATTATGGACTACGGTAAATATCGTTTTGAACAACAGAAAAAAGAACGTGAAGCCCGTAAGAAACAAAAAGTGATCAACGTTAAAGAAGTGCGCTTAAGTCCAACGATCGACGTAAATGATTTCAATACTAAATTGCGTAATGCACGAAAATTCTTAGAAAAAGGCGATAAAGTGAAAGCTTCTATCCGTTTCAAAGGACGTGCCATTACCCATAAAGAGATTGGTCAAAGAGTTCTGGATCGTTTAGCTGAAGAAACTACTGATATTGCAACAGTAGAGCAAAAAGCAAAAATGGATGGACGTAGCATGTTCTTAGTGCTTGCACCGAAAAACGAAAAGTAAATAGATTAACGAAAGATTTTGAGGAGGAAATTAGTTATGCCAAAACAAAAAACTCACCGCGGATTAGCAAAACGTGTTAAACGTACTGGCGGAGGCGGATTAAAACGCGCTCGTGCTTTTACTAGCCATAGATTCCACGGAAAAACGAAAAAACAACGTCGCCAATTGCGTAAAGCAAGCATGGTGTCAAGTGGCGATTACAAACGTATCCGTCAACAATTAGCAAAAATGAAATAAACCAATTACTAGATTTGATATATATTAGGAGGAATTAATCATGGCACGTGTTAAAGGTGGAACAGTTGCTCGTAAACGTCGTAAAAAAGTGCTTAAATTAGCAAAAGGATATTACGGGTCTAAACATACTTTATTTAGAACAGCTCAAGAACAAGTAATGAAATCATATAGTTACGCATATCGCGATCGTCGTCAGAAAAAACGCGACTTCCGCAAATTATGGATTGCACGTATCAACGCTGCAGCTCGTATGAATGGCCTAAGCTATTCTAAATTGATGCATGGTTTGAAATTAGCTGAGATCGACATCAACCGTAAAATGTTGGCGGATCTAGCTGTTCATGATGCAACAGCATTTACTGCTCTTGCTGACCAAGCAAAAACAGCTTTAAGCAAATAATAACAAAAAGTCCCTACTCCTAGAGTGGGGACTTTTTTTGTTTGTCCATCTTTCTAAACAGCGACAAAAGCAGTATGATAAAGGTATCGATAAGGAAAAGGAGTTTTTTATGAAACTGTATAAAAAAGATCGAATATTGTTTTTAGGCGACAGTGTTACAGACAGTCACCGTGAATATGGCAAGGATGCTAGCTTAGGACAAGGCTTTACGCTGATCACCGCCGGACTATTGTCAGCGAACTTTCCTAAAGCGGAGCTCACCTTCTTGAATCGTGGGCGCAATGGTGATCGCATCAACGATATCCTTCATCGGATCGAGAAAGACTGTCTCGATCTAAAGCCAGATGTTCTTGTCTTTCTGATAGGTATTAACGATACATGGCACAATCAATACAGTGACAGCTTTGGGACAAAAGATGAAGCGGTCCGTTTTAAAACCGCCTATCGAAATTTTTTGAAAAAAGTCACCAAGGCAGGCATCACTCGTCTCTTGATTTTAGAACCCTTTGTTCTACCGTATCCTCAAGAACGAATGAATTGGCGTAGAGATTTGGATCAAAAAATCGCCAGTATTCGTTATTTAGCTGGCGAATTTGGCTGTGAATATCTACCCTTGGACGGGATTTTTGCAGAAAAAGCGATTGAAGCTTCGCCTGAATACTACGCAGAAGACGGGATTCATCCAACTGTAGCAGGCAATGGACTGATCGCCAAGGAAATCGTTGCTCGAATGACCTTTACAGAAAAAACAAAAGAAGAATGACAAAATTCGTCATCCTTCTTTTAAGGTGCCCTGCTGGATTTTCTCTTGATCCAAAAACCAGTAATCTTTGGCTTGACCGAGCAATGCTGAAAAGGCTACCGCTGTTTTTTCTTGTTTTGCTAGTTCTGCCAGCAAATAATCGCGTAAGATCCAAGGTTCTTCAAGGATACTGGTTTTGAGAGTGATCACTTGTTTCACGTGCTGTGGTGTCGTCTCCAGATCGATGGCGATTTCCTCAAAAGAGCTGCCTAGTCGTTGGATATTTTCGTAAAATTCTTCAGTAGTGGCTTGTCTTTGTTTCGCAGATAAGGACATTTTTTCACCTTCCATTTTCTTGAAGTAATGAACTAAAGGTAGCATTTAGCTGTGTGCTTGTTTGCTACTTATTAGCAAAGGAATCCAATCCGCCAAATTGATTGTTGTGAATGACTTCAGATTGTAGGTAAGTCACAATGGTTTCTGGGATTTGGATCCCCTCACGCTGACTTTTTTGATAACGTTGCTCAGAACCTTGTCCAGGATATTGGACGCTTGCAAAATCTTTTGCTGGTTTACTGGCAGTTAGTTCCTCCATGGTTTGTGTGATATGTTGTTTGAAACTATCTGGATCACCAAAGCGGGCAGGATCCAAAACGATATACAGTTGACCTAAATTACGTCCTGCATGCAAATCATCGTACATCGAGCTGACATGTTTGCCAAAGGGCAGATTCATCAGCACGCCGGTCAGTACATCAACCATCATCATTAGACCATAGCCTTTTGGTCCAGCGATCGGCAGTAAACCGTGGACACGATGAGGATCGGTGGTTGTTTGTCCATTTTCATCGACGGCACAGTCAGTGGGGAGTTCACTGCCGTCTAAACGAGCACTTAAGACTTTCCCCCAGGTTTGGGCAGTCGTTGCCATATCAAAAATCAAAGGAGTTTCTGTTGTACTAGGTGCACCAAAACCAAGCGGATTGGTACCGTAATAAGGCTCAGAACCACCATAAGGCACAGCCATCGGATCGGATTGTGCCATCGTGATACCGATCAAGCCTGCTTTGGCAATTTTACGAAGGTAATAGGAAAGGGTGCCAATATGACCAGATTTAGAAACACCGATGATCGCTACTCCATTTTTCTTGGCCATGTCGATGGCCGTTGCAGCAGCTAAACTTGCTACATATTGTCCTTGGGCATTGTCACCATGAAAAACACCTGAGCATTCGCCGGTTTTTTCGAGACGTGTCGCTGGCTCCAAGGTGATGCCACCTTTGTTGATTCGCTCAGCGTAATATTCCACGCGCATTGCTCCATGTGAGTGGACACCGCGCATATCGGCATCTACCAAGTGCTTAGCGGTTTCAATAGCTTGGACTTCTGGCAAGCCGGCTTTTTCTAATTTTTTTTGGATCAACGCGTGCAGTGTTTCTGGTGAGAGAGTCATCAATTTTTCTTCAGACATCCTATCCGCTCCTTTTTAATGAGTTATTTTTTGTTGTCGCCGATACATATAGAAAAATCTAGGTGGGAATTCATAGCCTACGGTGATGCCAATAGCGATGGCAATCGCGATTTGAATGACCTGTACCAAGATCTTGGCGGCTTCGAAAGAATCACCAACAAAAAAGTCGTAGGCAAATTGGTAGATACCCAAGCCGGGAACTAAGCAGAAAATGCCGCAAATCAGAAAAATCGTGACAGGAGCTCGTAAACCAAAGGCCGCTTCTCGTGACAGCCAAATCAACATGAACGCCGATACGAAGGTTGCGAAAATGATCGAGTCAAACAGATTCAAAGACAGGAGATAGACGCCCCAGCCAATACTGCCGATCGCACCACAATAAATATAATATTTGGACGGTGTGTCAAAAAATATCGCAAAAGAGATCGTACCAATAAAGCTGGCCAACAGCTGTAAGAAAATCGTCATAGGATACCTCCTGTCAAATGATTCAAAAGGCTTAATCCAAGCCCTACACCGATCGAGATCGAAGTAGCAGTGATTAGAGCATACAAAATTTGTGTCCAACCTGTTTGATAGTCTTCGTCGAACAGTGCACGAATCCCGTTGGAAATTGCCACACCAGGAAACAGCGAGACGACACCTCCTGCGATCAAGCTCGTTACATTCAATACCGGAAACCATAGAACAAGCAGTGAAGCACAAACACTGATCAGAAAGCTACTCGTTACCTGACTGATGATGGGAGAGAGCTTCAATTTAGGAATGATCCAAAGACTGTATCCAGCTAAAATCGTTCCTAAAGCCAAAGCTCCCAGAGAATCTAAAAGCGTCCCGCCAAAAATATAACAAAAACTGGCACTTCCTAAAAGGTAGGACAGAAATTTTAGTGGAGGGCTACTAAAGGTCTCTGATTGAATCTCATGTAGACGTCTACGGGCTTCTTTAGGATTGACTTTTCCTTCTGTGATATGCCTCGAAAGGGTATTGATCGCATCGATTCTCCCCAAAGAAATCGGTGTGTCTCTGACCCGTGCCTGAACGGTGTCGTGAGCTTGTTGATGGGTCAAAAAGACACCATGAATCGAGACATAGCTGTCGAAATTTTTTAATTGGAAAGCTTTGGCAACATGTGCGATCGTTGATTCTACACGTTGCACTTCAGCGCCATTTTTTAACAGTGTTTCTCCGATATCATACACGAGATCAAAGCGTTCTTGTTCATCCAATGAGTTCATTCCTCCTAAAGTTTTTACTCGTTCTTAGATAGTAGTTATTTTACCAAATTTTTCCAATGAACGAAGCAAAAGATCCCAAAAAACTCTTTGAACGTATTATCAAGGACAGGAAAACGCTAAAGAGAATGCTGGATGGGATTTGTGATTGTTTTACTATGTAAATAAAAAGAGCCTAAGCGACTTCTAATAAGGAAGGCTTAAGCTCTGACGGCGTCTAGTTTTTTGACAAGACCGCCAACTTTGTCAGCAAAGATCTCGGACTGCTTTTTATCGTTGAATAACAATAAATTGTCAGCACTTTTGTCTCGTGTACGTTGACCATCTTTGGAAATATATCCATGAAAAACTTTTACGACATACATAGAAATGCTCCTTTCTTTTTTTATCTAAACTTGATTATACAAGTCAGGACAAAAAAATCAAAAAGAATGCTTTCATTTTAATGAAATTCCAATAATTGTTAAGAAAATCACGATATTCTTAATTGTTTTTAGCATAATCCTCGAAAATCTGATGAAAATCAGGGACGGCTTTTTTTAGATGGACCAATCGTTGCTTTTCTTTAGATAAAAAGCAGTGTTTGCTGGAACCTGTCGTCAGCAGTCGCTTATTTTCATCACGAATCTCATAACGAAAATCCAAACGTGTACCAGTATATTTTTCAATAAATACATCGATCCGTACCGTGTCACCATAACGGATCATCTCCTTGTACTGACAAGTGACTTCAAGAACTGGAACGATCAATCCAGCTTCTTCGATCACATGATAAGGCAATTGCAGAAAAGCTAAAATATCTACACGAGCTTCTTCAAACCAACGAATGTAGTTCGAATGGTGAATGATACTCATTTGGTCTGTTTCATAATAGTGGGGTTGGCGTATATATCCTTGATAACCAGTCAAGAAATCCTCTCCTTTCAATTGATCGACTATCTCTAGTTTACGGTGCAATTCCTAAAGGTGCAAGCTTCTTTTGCTTTGCAGATTTTCAAAAGAGAACGGCTGCTTTCAAATAAGAGAATCACTTCACGACAAACTGTAGAAAATAATGGGAATTTTCAGAAATAATCTTGTTAAAATCTTGACTTTTGGGGCACTTTCCTGTAATTTATAGCTATTATCGAAAAAAAGCCAGCGAAAGAATGAGTATGTCGCAAGAATTGCTTTAAAGAGAGAACTACCTTGGCTGAAAGTAGTTTAGGATTCTGTAGCAGAAAGACAATCTGGAGGCGAGTGCGTGCAAAGCCACTCCGCGAGCGAGCGTTATTCGCACAGAGGAAAGCCGGAAATAGAGCTTTCAAATTTAGGTGGTACCGCGTGTAATTGACTCGCCCTTGTATATAAAACAAGGGCGATTTTTTTTTGTTTAAAAGAAATGTTACAGCTTTTCATCAATTGAGGGAGGAAAAAGAATGAGTTATCAACGCCCAAAAGGCACAAATGATATTTTGCCTGGAGAAGTAGAAAAATGGCAATTTGTTGAAGAAACGGCCCGATTGTTATTCAAAGATTACCAGTACAACGAGATCCGGACACCCATGTTCGAACATTATGAAGTAATTGCGCGTAGTGTGGGAGATACAACAGATATCGTTTCAAAAGAAATGTATGATTTCTATGATAAAGGCGAACGCCATGTCACACTGCGTCCAGAGGGAACAGCACCGATCGCCCGTTCATATATTGAAAATAAATTGTTTGGACCCGAGTATTCCAAACCCTACAAAGTGTATTATGTAGGACCAATGTTCCGTTACGAACGTCCACAAAAAGGGCGGATGCGTCAGTTCCATCAAATCGGTGTCGAAGCTTTTGGTTCCAATAATCCAGCGACGGATGTGGAGACAATGGTGATGGCATTGGAATTTTTCAAACAATTGGGAATCGACCAGATTCGCTTAGTCATCAATTCGCTGGGGGACAAAGCTACGCGTGCTGCTTATCGTCAGGCACTGATCGATTATCTGGAACCTCATCAAGCAGAATTAAGTGAAGATTCGCAACGTCGCCTGCATGAAAATCCTTTGCGGGTATTAGATAGCAAAGACAAGCGTGACAAAAAATTTGTAGCGGATGCACCTTCTATTTTGGACTATCTTTCAGAAACTTCTAAAAGTCATTTTGAAGAAGTCACAAACATGCTGGATGCGTTGGAGATTCCATACGAGATCGATTCAAACATGGTTCGTGGCTTGGATTACTATACAGATACTATTTTTGAGATCATGAGTGATGCAAAAGGCATGGGGGCCCAAGCAACGATTTGTGCCGGTGGCCGTTACGATCACTTGGTGGAAGAGCTAGAGGGTCCAGCAACGCCAAGTTTTGGTTTTGCGATGGGGATCGAGCGGATCTTGTTGGTGTTGGAAGCCGAGGAAGTGGTTCTTCCGACACTGAATCAGGTAGATGCTTATATCGTGAATTTAGGAGCCACAACCAACATTGAGGCCTTGAAAGTTGTCCAAGCAATTCGCAATGCCGGCTTCTCTGCTGATCGAGATGTGATGGACCGTAAGGCAAAAGCACAATTCAAAAGTGCTGATAAAGCGGGCGCAACACTGGTTTTGACACTGGGAGAAGATGAATTGGCTGAAGGCATGATCAATGTCAAAGCAATGGAGACCCGTGAAGAAAAACGAGTACCTTTGACTGATATCTATCAGTCTTTCGAAACAATCTATGATGAAATGACTAAAGGAGAATAAAGAAAAATGGCAAAAAGAACAGTTTATTGTGGTCGTGTGTCAAAAGAACAGCTTGGCCAAAAAGTGACCTTAAAAGGATGGGTCCAAAAACGACGTGACTTGGGAGGCGTAATTTTTATCGATCTGCGTGACCGTGAAGGTATCGTCCAAGTCGTATTCAATCCGGAATTATCTAAAGAAGCTTGGGAGACGGCAGATACTTGCCGTAGTGAGTATGTCATCGAAGTGACTGGAGAAGTCATTCAGCGTGATCCAGAAGCAATCAATCCAAAAATGGTGACCGGAGAATATGAAGTCATGATCGATGAGATCACGATTTTAAGTAAATCAAAGACACCACCATTCCCGATCGAAGAGGATGCAAATGTTGGTGACGAAGTGCGCATGAAATATCGTTATTTGGATTTACGTCGTCCGAACATGACAAAAAATCTAATCACTCGTACAAAGACAACACAAGCGATCCGTCGATTCTTGGATGACAATGATTTTCTAGATATTGAAACGCCATACTTGGCTAAATCAACACCGGAGGGAGCACGTGATTACTTGGTTCCTTCACGGGTACACCCTGGACATTTCTATGCTTTGCCACAATCACCACAGATTTTTAAACAACTGTTGATGAACGCTGGTTTTGACCGCTACTACCAAATCGTTCGCTGTTTCCGTGACGAAGACCTGCGTGGCGATCGTCAGCCGGAATTTACACAGGTTGATATTGAAACAACTTTCCTGACAGCTGAAGAGATCCAGGAATATACAGAGCAAATGATCGCCAAAGTGATGAAAGAGGTCAAAGGAATCGATGTCACACTACCATTCCCTCGCATGAGCTGGGATGAAGCAATGAACCGCTATGGTAGTGACAAGCCAGATACACGCTTTGACATGGAATTGATCGATTTGTCTGAAACAGTGAAAGACATTGACTTCAAAGTCTTCCAAATGGCCTTACAAAACGGTGGAGTTGTCAAAGCATTGAACGCAAAAGGTGCAGCAGACAAATATTCTCGCAAAGATATGGACAATTTGGGTCAATACGCGGGGCAATTTGGTGCCAAAGGTTTAGCTTGGCTGAAAGTTGAAGAAGATGGCTTGAAAGGGCCAATCGCTAAATTCCTGACAGAAGCAACACAAGCGATCTTGGAAGCAACCAATGCAGAGGTCGGCGACTTGTTGATGTTTGGTGCGGATAGCTTTGAAGTAGTTGCCGCAACTCTAGGTGCGATCCGTACACGTCTAGGAAAAGAACTAGATCTGATTGATGAATCTGCCTACAATTATTTGTGGATCGTTGATTGGCCACAATTTGAATACGATGCTGAAGCTGGTCGTTATGTTTCTGCCCACCATCCATTCACGATGCCTAAAGCAGCAGACGTGGAATTGCTAGCAACAGATCCAGCCAAAGTTTATGCGGAAGCCTACGATATTGTTTTAAATGGCTACGAACTAGGCGGAGGTTCTCTGCGTATCCATGACAGAGCGGTACAAGAGCAAATGTTTGAAACTTTAGGATTCTCTCGTCGTGAGATGCAAGAGCAATTTGGCTTCTTGCTGGATGCTTTAGATTACGGTTTCCCTCCACATGGTGGAATTGCTTTAGGCTTAGACCGTTTGGCAATGCTTCTAGCAGGCGAAGAGAATATCCGCGAAGTGATCGCCTTTCCGAAAAACGGAAAAGCAGTTGATCCGATGTCTGCAGCTCCAAGCCCAGTCTCACCACTGCAGTTGTTTGAATTGAACATTGATGTGACATCGATCGAGGAAGAATGATTTTATACGGAAATGTTGTAAAAAGGAATAGTTTGGTTAAAAAACACTCTTTTTACGGCACTTCCGTTTTCTTTTGTCCACAAACTATCTATAATGAAAGAAATCGAAACAAAGCGAGGAACAACCATGAGTCGTTTATTTAAACTTTTGCCCCATCCAGACTATGCAATGAAATTTTCTTTTTCCGTTGTATATGCTATTTTAGCAGCAGTTGCGGTCAACATTTTTTACCAGCCAGGAAACATCTACTCCAGTGGACTGACTGGGATCGCCCAAATCAT
Organism: Enterococcus olivae; assembly: GCF_053760925.1. Taxonomy (NCBI): domain Bacteria; kingdom Bacillati; phylum Bacillota; class Bacilli; order Lactobacillales; family Enterococcaceae; genus Enterococcus; species Enterococcus olivae. The sequence continues at coordinate 126,597 of NZ_JBSMVT010000004.1, read as the reverse complement.
ATCGACACTGTCTGAAAGTTGGTTTGGCTTTGAATTACCGGTATCTTTGACGCTGTTACTTTTAAATGTGCCTTTATTTTTTATTGGCTGGTTTAAAATCGGTCATAAATTTACCATTTTTACTGGAATCACAGTCGTTAATACTTCAGTATTTATGCAGCTGATCCCGATTGAGGTATTGACGACCGATCCAATCATTTGTGCGATCTTTGGTGGTGCAGTCATGGGAGCCGGTATTGGTTATGCGCTGAGAAATGGTCTGTCTTCAGGTGGTCTGGACTTTATCAGTATTGCGATCCGTAAAAAAACCGGGAAAACGATCGGTTCGATCTCGATCATTTTTAATTTCTTTATCCTGATCGTTGCAGGGATGCTATTTGGTTGGCAGTCTGCTTTCTATAGTGCTTTAGCGATCTTTGTTTGCGGAAAAGTCACCGATGCCTTTTATACGAAACAAAAGAAAATGCAAGTGACGATCATCACGCGTTATCCAGATCGTGTGATCCATGCGATTCAAGACAAATTAAGACGGGGCATTACGATTATCAATGAAGCAGAAGGTGCTTTTCGTCATGATAAGCAAACGGTTTTGTTGACGGTAGTGACACGTTTTGAATTGCCGATGCTGCGTCAGGCAATGAGAGAAGCGGATCAGCAGGCCTTTGTCAGTATTGCTGAAAATGTTCAAATTTTGGGACGTTTTTATGAGGAAAACCTTTAAACAACGAAAGTTAAAAAAAACCAAATTTTTCATGCTATTTCTTCATTTTTGTGGCATGATGTAAGAGATAAATGAGCAGAGAAGGTAAAAAAATGGAAAAAAGAATCAAAAAAAGCCGCTATATCACTGGAATAGATGGCATTCGTAGCGTAGCTGTCATTGGAGTCATCTTCTACCATTTGATTCCGACAAGCATTCGGGGAGGTTATTTAGGTGTGCCGGTGTTCTTTGTGATCTCAGGTTATTTGATCACAGATTTGTTGCGTCAAGAATGGCAGCAAAATGGGAAGATCCAGCTAAAACAATTTTACATACGCCGATTGAAACGTTTGTATCCAGCTTTGGCTACATTACTGATCGTCTCATCTGCCTACATTACCCTGTTTCAAAGAAATCTATTAAATAATTTGCGAGGCATCGTCACCAGCAGTCTACTATACCTCAACAACTGGTGGCAGATTCGCAATGAACTGTCTTACTTTGATCGTTTTGGAAATGAGTCACCTTTTACTCATCTCTGGTCACTGGCTGTTGAAGGCCAAAATTATTTGATCTGGCCGTTGCTGTTCTTACTTTTGATCCGTGTGACCAAAAAAAGGCAGACAACTTTTCTAGTGATTGCTGCTGGTGCGCTAGTTTCAGCCATTCTAATGGCAATCTTATTTGTACCAGGAGCAGATCCAACTAGAGCTTATTATGGCACCGACACAAGAATCTTTTCTATTTGGATCGGAGGGAGTTTGGCTTTCATTTGGCCAAGTAAGCAATTAAAGGAAAAAATCCCTCTAGAGGCAAAACGTGTTTTAAACAGTGCAGGACTGCTGGCGTTGGTTTTACTGGTCATCAGTTTTGTGTATTTAGATGGACACAGTACCTTTGTCTATTATGGTGGCATGTACTTGATTAGTTTGCTGGCAGCAGTCTTGGTAGCTATCACAGCACATCCGGGAGCAAGTCTGAATCGTTGGCTGACGAATCCCGTCTTCACCTACTTGGGAAAACGCAGCTATGGGATCTATCTCTATCAGTTTCCAGTTATGATTTTTTATGAATCAAAGGTCCAAAACATCGCTGATAATGTCTGGCTGCATATCGTTATTGAACTCGCGCTAATTTTGATTGCTAGTGAGTTGTCCTATCGTTTTGTTGAAAAACCTTTACGCAATTTTGATTACAGTCAAAGCTTCAACGTGATGAAAAAGTGGCTGACTACTCCGAATGTCAGCTTACAAAAAATAGGTGTGATCTTCGGAATTCTCGTCTTTCTATTAGCCGGATTCGGGATGATCACAGCACCAGTTAATTATGTGGCAGATGACAAAAAAGTTTTTCAGCAAGAGATTGAGATCAACAAAGAACTTGCTGAACAAACACAAAACAATCAGTTGGCAGAAAATCCTGATGCTGCAGGTGAGACCGAGACAACCGCTAGCGAGGAAGAGACGTTGGCTGAAGAAAGCTTGGCAATCATTGAAAAGTACGGTTTGACCGAGGAACAATTTCAAGCAGCAAAAACAATGGAGATCACGGCCTTTGGTGATTCGGTTATGTTGGGAGCAACGATCGAACTGCAGGAGATTTTTCCTCAGGCAGTGGTGGATGCAGATATCAGCCGACAGCTGTATACAGCTCCTGAGCTGTTGCAAAGTCTTCGAGAGCAGGGCTTGTTAAAAGATAAGGTGGTCTTGGCTTTAGGAACAAATGGTTCCTTTACCGATGCCCAATTTGATAGCGTCATGAAAACGATTGGCGATCGACAAGTCTATGTGGTGAATGTTCGAGTACCGACGCAAAGATGGCAAAACGAAGTCAATCTGTCATTTGAAAAGATGGTCGAAAAATATCCGAACATCACGTTGATCGATTGGTACAGCGAGAGTAATGAGCATGACGATTGGTTTAGAGAAGATCATGTGCATTTGGAAGAATCAGGTAAAGTGCACTATGCTACTTTATTAGCTAAAGCAATTTTAAATTAAGAAGAACCCGTTAAACTGAAAAAAAGTTTGACGGGCTTTTTTGCGTATCTTTTTATGAAAGGAGGAAACATATGACTATTGAAGAATTATCGAATCATTTGATCGCTTATGGGATCAAATATCAGATGCAGGATGTTTATATCTACACATCGGAAAGTGAAGCAACGATCTCTTTTAGGCAAAGTACACGTATCCAAGTCTACAAAAAAGTAGCAGCGGATATTGGTCAACAGCTGATTTCAAGATTCAAATATTTAGGAGCGATGGATGTCGGTGAAAAACGCAAAGCCCAGCTAGGAGCGATCTCTTACAGGATCGAAGACCAAGAACAGCGCTTGCGATTGTCAACGGTTGGCGATTATCGAGGACAAGAAAGCCTGGTGATTCGTTTTTTGCATCCTTTAAGCAACATTCAGCTGGATTATTTTTTTCCTGACGATCTGCCGTTGATCAGAGAGAAGATCCAGGAAGCGGGATTGTATTTATTCAGTGGTCCTACGGGTTCTGGAAAAACGACGCTAATGTATCATTTGGCCAAGGGGTGTTCAGGTCAAGTGATTTCGATCGAGGATCCTGTTGAAATCGAAGAGCCAGCCTTTTTGCAGCTTCAGACGAATCTCAAGATTCAGCAAACATACGATCAGCTGATCAAACTGTCCCTAAGACATCGACCAGACCTGCTGATCATTGGAGAGATCCGTGATCAGACAACTGCTCAAGCCGCTGTTCGAGCTGCTTTGACGGGGCATACGGTTTTTGCGACAGTCCACGGTAAAGGCGTCAGCGAAACCAAAGAACGTCTGATTGATTTGTTGGGGGAAGCAACCGACATCGATTCCTGTCTAAATGCTGTTTTTTATCAGCAGCTTTTTTTTGATGAAGCCAATACAGCGAAGGCTTTGCTGGCCTATGAATTTTACACTGGAGAACAGGAAAAAGCATCGTGGCAAGAACGGTATCAGCAAATCCAAGGGCAGGTGACTTCTCATGAAGAAGGAAGTCTTTCGTAAGTCGTTTTTAGCTATTTTGGTGGCACTGTTAGAGAATGGCTTCTCTTTGCAGGAGAGTATCGAAGTCATCCAGCGTAGCGGTCAGTTTCAAGAAGGACAATTGCAGAAATTCAGCCGAGGATTGTTTTTAGGAGAAACGATCGCCCACTGTTTTGCACAGATCGATTTTTCTGTTCATCAGGTCGTTCAGATTCAATTGGCGGAAACTCACGGAGATATTCAACATACATTAGCAACAATGCTACAGCATATGGAACTGTTTGAAAAGCAGCAAAAAGAACTGCGCAAAGTTGCTGCCTACCCAGTGTTGCTACTGTTTTTTGTTTTTAGCTTGTTGATTGGGATGCGATTATTTTTATTGCCTCCGCTACTTCAGTCCGGCATGCTGCCCGTCGATCACTGGGGAATGCTGTTTTTGCGTTACGCACCCATCGTTTTATTGGTTGTCCTTGTTGTTTTAGGCAACGGTGTGTTGGCCTTATTTTTGTACTTCAAACGACGAACGGTTTTGGAAAAAGCCAGCTTCTTTGCACGCTTGCCTTTGACAGGAACCCTCTATGCATTGTATCAAACCAGTTGTTTTTCTTTGGAATGGGGCCGTTTGTTCAAGCAAGGGCTAGAAGCACAGCAAATTTTGACACAGATGAGCCAGATCAATCCTTCTTCGTTGCTGGCAGCTGTTGCGAAGGAAGTAGATGAAGGATTGTCACAGGGAAAGACATTAGCGGAACAATTAGCAGATTATCGTTTTCTGACACTAGAATTCCCGTTGATCATCTATCAGGGAGAGGTGAAAGGAAAATTGGGAGAAGAGCTACTGTTGTACAGTCAGCTGTTATTGACCAAATTTATTAGTAAAGTTGAAAAAGGCATTCAGTGGATCCAACCATTAGTCTTTTTATTTATTGCTGTGCTGATTTTAGCTATTTATATGGCAATGTTTTTGCCAATCTATGGAAATTTAGGAGGAATGATGACATGAAAAAGAAGTTATACTCAGGATTTACTTTAATAGAAATGCTCGTCGTCTTACTAATAGTAAGTTTATTAGTGTTGATGTTTATCCCCAATTTGTCCAATCAAAAAGAGACCGTGACCAAACAAGGACATACCGCTGTCGTAAAATCGGTTGAGACACAATTGGAGTTGTTTGAAATGGAGCACAATCGAAAAATGACAGCAGAAGAAATGAAAGACAAGATCGATGCGAAGCAACTGGAGATCTATCAGGAAGCCAAAAAGTAGGTGATCAAGATGGAAAGATACAATGGATTCACCTTATTGGAATCCTTGTTCGTTTTGGCAATCGTCTCCTTTTTTATTGCATTGCCTGCATTAGCAGTCAAAGAAGCAATAGATACATTGACGACACTGCACTTTTTTGATCGTCTGGAAAAAAGTATTTTGACAAGTCAGCAGACAGCGATCATTTCAAATAAAAAAACAGATATCATTCAAGATTATGATAATCAACGAATTTTAGCTTTTCAGTTACAAACTGGTGAATGGCTAGAGCATTTGATTGTTCCCGAAACATTGACTGTCGGGAGTATCTCACCGAAGATCTCTTTTTCAGCGGGGACAGGCAATGCCAGCGCATATCGGACGATCCGTTTTACCTGGCCGAAAAAAAATCAGCGGATCACCTATCGTTTTTTATTTGGAAAGGGGCATTATGAACAGACTATTGAGCCACTCTAAACAGGGGTTTATCTTACTAGAAGCCGTATTCGCAACCGGTCTTCTCACAATGATCCTTTTCTTTTATCAGGAGAATCAATTGCAGGCGATCAAAGCCAGTCAGCGGCAGTACGAGGAAGTCCGAATGCTACGTGTTTTGGCGGAAGAAGTGAGAGAAAGGCAGCTCCATCAGTTGCCTGAAAAACGCTATCAATTGACGAGAAATGGCCAGTTTATCGTCACCTATACTAGCGAACCCTATCATCAGGCCAAAATTGAAGCTGAGGCACTTACTTGGGAGATTCGTCGTGAAGATTAAGGGATTTACTTTACTGGAGTGTCTGATTGCACTACTGGTATTTAGTCTGTTCTTTTTGAGTGTGCCGCCGTTGATCCAACAGAGTCGGCAAGTAGGGGAAATCGTTTTTGGTCGTGCCGAACAGGAATGGCATGTGTTTCTGATCCAAATGGAAAATAAACTAGCCGAAGGTGTTTTCGTGTCTGTTGAAAAAGAAAAATTCCACTTTCAGAAACCGATCGAAGAGACAACACGTTTTTCTAACGGTCAGATTGAATTTAGACGTTCAGACCAGTTGATTGTGATCAGAGACAACGGGGGCTATGAGCCAGTCTTGATGGAGGTAGAGGATGTTACTTTTTCAAAACAGGGACAAAATGTTTATTTTGAAATAATCTTTAAAAATGGAGAGAAAAGAAATGGAAAATGGGCGATCCCGCAAATATAAGGGTAGTATCTTACTAACAGCAATCTTTTTGGTAAGCTTCATGAGTATGCTGTCATTGCTATTATTAAGTAATTATCGAGTAGTGACTGAATTTTCTTTTCGAACACGTCAGTATTATGAAATGAAGATCATGACGCATCTTTTCCTCGCAGACTATCCGTTGCTTTCTTCAGAAGAGCAAAAAGAAGGTCAGATAAAGTACAACAAAGGGGCAGTTGTTTATCGATTAGAGAATGAACAACTGGTGGTAACAGCAATGGCTGGAAAATATAAATATGTTCATTACGAGACAGTGTCGCAAGAGATAGAAACAAGTCTGAGTACGACAGAAACTGAAACAGATATAGCTGGTTCAATGGAAAATGAGTAACAGATAGATAGATTTAATGATACAGCTAAAAGGGTATTCTCCAATGAGAGTATCCTTTTAGCTGTCCCGAAAGATAAAGCATAAAAGATCATAAGATGAAATCTTGCAATTACATAGGAAGCGGTTGATTATTTGGCTTAAATCAGATAAAATTAAACAGGTAATACCGTTGTTATAGTTTAAAAATTTGAAATGAGGTGCACCATGTTTCCAGAAAAAATTGAAGACAGCTTTCATCTTCATTTAGAAGCTACTCAATTGTTGCAAAATGCATTGGGGTCCTCATACTTGGATACCTATGTAGAAAATGTGGAAAATATCATTGATCAGTTTCAAGTCCGTGTAATTGATGGCATCCCAAGTGAAGAAACAGCTGAAAAAATCCAGACGATCTATCAGAAACTTCAGGAAATTCCTTTGGAACAAGAAGAGATTCGTAAATTGTCACAGTTGTTGTTACTAAAGGGGACACAAACTGAACCCTTACAGCCAAACCATCAATTGACACCTGATAGTATTGGCTTTTTATTTGTTTTTTTGATCGAACAACTTTATGCAGACAAAAAACAATCCCTTTCTGTTTTGGATTTAACGGTTGGGTTGGGCAATCTATTGTTAACGATCTTGAACAATTTGACTTTGGCAGGTTACCAGGTCTCAGGTATTGGTGTAGACAATGACGAAACACTCTTGGCCGTTGCTGCAGCAAACAGTCAATGGATGAATGCTGAAGTTCAGCTGTTCCATCAAGACGGTCTGCAGGATTCTCTGATTGATCCAGTCGATGTTGCAGTAGCTGATTTACCTGTGGGATATTATCCAGTGGATGAAAAAGCACAAGCGTTCGTAACGGCTGCATCAGAAGGGCACAGCTTTGCGCATCATTTGTTGATGGAGCAAAGTATGAGCTATGTGAAAGAAAATGGCTTTGGATTCTTTTTAGCCCCCTCTAACTTTTTAGAGACAGAACAAAGCGATGCCTTGAAGAAGTGGATCGGAAGTCAGGTTTATCTACAAGGGATCATTCGTCTGCCGGATGAACTATTCAAAAATGAAAGTGCTCGTAAAAGTATCTTGATCCTACAACAAAAAGGGGAGCAAGCCAAACAAGTACCAGAAGTGTTACTGGCACAGCTAACTTCTCTGAAAGATCCAAAATACATGACGGCTTTCTTTCAGGAATTTATTGCCTGGAAAAATAAGAACCAGTTATAAACATGCATGATCCTTGGAAAGATTTTTCGAGGTTTTAAAATAAAACATAAGGAGAAATACACATGTCTAAAACAATCGCAATCAATGCCGGAAGTTCAAGTCTAAAATGGCAATTGTATCAAATGCCAGAAGAAACAGTTATCGCAAAAGGGATCGTAGAACGTATTGGTTTAAATGATTCTATTTTTACGATCAAATACGGAGACGGTCAAAAATTTGAGCAAATCGTGGATATTCCAGACCATGAAGTTGCTGTAAAAATGTTACTAGATCAATTGATTGAATTGAAGATTTTAGGTTCTTACGATGAGATCACTGGTGTTGGTCACCGTGTGGTTCAAGGTGGAAGCTACTTTGATAAATCAGTCCTTGTTGACGAAGATGTTATGGCTAAAATTGAAGAACTAGCAGAATTTGCACCATTACACAATCCAGCTAACCTAATGGGAATCAAAGCCTTCAAAAACTTGTTACCTGATATTGTTAGTGTCGCTGTTTTTGATACTTCTTTCCATTCAACAATGCCAAAAGTAAACTATCTATATAGCTTACCAAAAGAATTTTATGATGAATTTGGTGCACGTAAATATGGTGCTCACGGAACAAGTCATCGCTATGTAGCGTATCGTGCAGCTGAAATGCTAGACAAACCAATTGAAGAATTAAAAATTATTACTTGTCATTTAGGAAATGGCGCATCAATCACTGCAGTTGATGGTGGTGTTTCTGTTGATACATCTATGGGATTCACGCCACTAGCAGGTGTAACGATGGGAACTCGTTCAGGAGATCTAGATCCTTCATTGATCCCATTCTTGATGAACAAGCTAGATGTAGATATCAATGAAATGTTGAACATCTTGAACAAAAAATCTGGATTGCTAGGATTGACAGGCATTTCAAGTGATATGCGTGATCTAGAAGCGAACATGGATAAAGAAGAAGTCCGTGTTGCTTTGGATATCTTTGCAGACCGCATCCGTAAATACATTGGTTCTTATGTAACTGTGATGAACGGTGTTGATGCGATCGTCTTCACTGCAGGAATCGGTGAAAATGATTCAAACGCTCGTGCGAATATTATCAATGGTATGACTTGGTTCGGTTGTGAATTGGATCCAGAACAAAATGCAAAACGTGGTGAAGAACTAGTGATTTCTACACCTGAATCAAAAGTAAAAGTACTACTGATTCCAACTGATGAAGAATTAGTGATCGCTCGTGATGTCGAAGCATTACGCGGCTAATCGTCAAATATAGTAAAACAGTCGAGGGATTTTTTTCCTCGGCTGTTTTTTTTCGAAGCATGCCAGAGTAGGTAGCAAAGGAATTTTATCCTGCTTGCTGCGGTCTTTTGTCAAAGGAATCTTTAAAAAATATTCTGTAAAAATTGGGGGACATGGTATAATAAGCCAAAATAGTGAAAGGGAGATCAGTATGGGATTGTTTTTAAAAGAAGAAGATTTTTTGCAGTATATAGAAGAAACCTATCCGGATGTAAAAATTGAAAAAGGACATACGATCGTGTCTGTCAATATTATCAGTATGCAACCAATTATGAGCTTTGCCTATATTACTGAGGAGCTAGTGATTGCTGCAAAATATCAACGACAATTACAAATTTTCACCGACCACATCTTATTTACCAAAAAACAAATCAAGCAAATTGAGTATGTGGCAAATGGACTCAATGCCCAGTTGATTGTTCATACCAATGAAAAATTACCAGATGAGCGAGACATTACTTTGACATTAAACGTCAATACGATGACCGGTAATCGTTGGCATAAGGAAAATTTAAAACAACTGAGAAAAACTTTTCAACAGAGTGAATAATCTAAACCTTAGAAGATCGATTTCAATGATGATAGATCTTCTAAGGTTTTTATTTTTCATTTAAATACTTATAAATGCTTGCATGAACTTACAAACACTTATATAATTGATGTGAGGTGAGTGAGATGTATCAAGAAGAGAGAATCCAACAAATCTATCAGTTATTGGTGCAACATGGTCGAGTGACCAAAAAAGAAATTATGGAGCAATTTGCCATTTCTGCTGACACTGCGCGAAGAGATATTCTAGAAGTTTTAAAGCTAGATAAAGTAATTCGCACCCATGGTGGTATTATGCTTGCACAAACAAATCCCCAGGTATTTGATTTTCTGGAACGATTGGATCAATCGAAACCTGAGAAAGAGCATATGTCCATGTTAGTGAAAAAACACTTGCCAGAAAACAGTGTATGTTTTTTAGATGTGTCTACTACACTTTTATTAGTTGCTCAGCAATTAGAGAAGAAATGTACGGTGTATACTCATTCTTTAGATAATGCGTTAGCTTTAGCAAAAGACAATCAAGTAGATACGCATATATTAGGTGGACAACTAGATAAGGAAAACCGTTTCTTTTTTTCAGAAGAAGGACTACAAACGATTCGAAAGCAAAAGTTTGACTGCTGCATCATTGGGGCAGCAAGTCTAGAGCAAGAAGGGATCTTTTTTAAGGAAAGCACTAATGCATGGATTAAACAAAGGATTATTGAACAAAGCCGTAAAGTCATTTTAGTGGCTGAAAATGCAAAGTTTTTTAAACAAGGACATTATCAGGGAGCCAGCTATTCGCAAATCGATCAGTTTATTACCGACAGAGAATTAACACCAGATCAAAGAGCTTATTTTGAACCAGAAACAGAAATTATTTTTTAGGAGGGAAAATAATGACGGTAAAAATAGTGTTTAGTGATATTGACGGGACATTATTAGACGATAAGCACCAACTAACAAAGGAAACAAAGAAGGTGGTGCAAGCTTTAAAAAAGCAGAAGGTGGAAACAGTCCTAGTTTCTGCTCGGCCTCCTAAAGCAATGACGTCTATTGCCAATGAGTTAGTGTTAGACACGCCCTTAGTTTGTTTTAATGGTGCATTAATTACGCAAGTCCAAGGAAATCAGCTGACTGATTTATTTAGTGTAAGCATAGAGAGGCTAGATAGTTTGATGCTGTATCAAATGATTGCTTCGAAGTTTCCAAATGTAAGTATTAACCTCTATTCCAGCGAACGTTGGTTGGTGGAGGAAATGGGAAGTTGGGAAACGCAGGAGATGGAAATTACTGGTATGAAGCCTGAAATCATAGCTATGCCATTGTTTTTAAAAGAGTATCATCCGATTCATAAAATCTTGTGTATGGGTAATGAGCAGGAAATTGCGGGGTTGGAGAGTGCTTTACTATCAGCGAATATATCAGGTGTGACTTGTCATCTCTCCAAACCAACGTATTTGGAAATTGTGAATAAAGAGGTTTCTAAGTTGGCGGCATTAAAATTCCTGTGTCAAGACTATCAACTTTCCTTGAATGACGCGGTAGCCATTGGAGATAACTACAATGATTTACCTATGATCGAGCACGCAGGAATTGGCATTGCTATGGGAAATGCCCCCACAGCAGTCAAAGAGCTTGCCGATATAACGACAACCTCTAATTGTGAGAATGGCTTTAGTCAAGCGTTGGCAAAAGTCTGTGGATTAGGTATACTTGAATAAAAGTGTTTTAAAAAGGCCGGGATGTATATGAAACGGATTGAAAAAGTGTATCAAGAATTAGTTGATATTTGGCAAGACTGTGAAAAGCAGGATTTCTTAATCAAAAAAGGTTCTTCAGCGAATGAGCTTGCCGAACGATTGGATTTAACTAGAGCCAATACTAGCTTGGAATTAAATAAATTAGTTCGGGAAAAGCGAGTCTTAAAAATCAAGTCCTATCCAGTAGGTTACTTGCCGATTGAAGTGCTTGAAGACAAATTACAGCTTCAATGGGATGACAAGATAGAAGAAGTAACGGATTTAACAGCTTATGTTCGACAACCAGAAAAAAAAGTCAAAAGAAATCCTTTTGAGTTGATGATCGGCAGCAATGATAGCTTAAAAAAAGCGGTTTTTCAAGCAAAAGCAGCGGTATATTATCCGCCCAATGGTTTGCATATGTTGCTTTTAGGTCCAACCGGTTCAGGGAAGACCTTTTTTGCTAATAAAATCTATCAATATTCTATTTTCGAAAAAATAATTGAAGAAAATGCACCATTTGAAAGCTTTAACTGTGCAGATTATTACCATAATCCTCAGCTACTACTCTCTCAATTATTCGGTTATAGGAAAGGGGCTTTTACCGGTGCTGAAGAAGATCATCCAGGATTGGTAGAAAAGGCCAATGGTGGGGTATTATTACTGGATGAGATTCATCGATTAACCCCAGAAGGTCAAGAAATGTTGTTTTATTTTATTGACCATAACCGTTTCAATCGTTTAGGAGAGACTGGTTTCAAACGACAAGCCAATGTGCTGATTATTTGTGCTACGACCGAAGATCCTAACTCTTCAATGTTAGAAACGTTTTTACGTAGGATTCCAATGACGATTCAAATTCCAGCTCTGAATCAACGATCCTTGCGAGAAAAAGTGGAGCTTTCCAAGTTCTTATTTGAAAAAGAAGCCAAGCGTGTGCAACGGACCTTTGTCATTGATATCGATGTGATTAACGCCTTGATTAATACAGATGCTTATGGAAATGTCGGACAACTACAATCCCATATCCAACTGATTTGTGCGCAAGCTTTTTTACACAATCTCCATGAAAAAAATAAGATCAGTATCGGCATTCAAGAATTGCCTGAAGAAATGCTGTCCCATTGGAGTTCCAGTAGTAAAAATATCCGCCGCTCAAAAGAAATCGAAGAATTTGTAGGAGTGACCACAACGATCCATCCTTCAGAAAAGAGTAATGACGAAGACTATGAAGGATTCAATATTTATGAAATGATTGAGGAAAAGGTCAAGATTTTAGAAAATGAAAGCATTTCAGAAGCACAAATCCATCAGTATATCTTGACAGATCTCCGTCTTCACGTAAAAAATTTCATAAGTAACAAAACAGTGAACTATAATCTACTGAAATTTGTCGACCCCTTGATTTCTAACTTGACCATTGAGCTGAAAAAAATTGCAGAAAAGCATCTGGGGGTTTGTTTTGATCGGAAATTTCTTTATTATATTGGCATGCATTTGGATGCCTATTTCCGCAGAGAAAAGAAGGACAACTTGCTTTCTCAATTAGACATTCGTACCATTACGTCAGAACATAGTCGTGAATACGAAGTGACACAATTGTTTCAATTGGAAATAGAAAAAAGACTAGGTATTACCCTACCAGAAATTGAAATGGTCTATTTAACAATGTTGTTAGTTTCCATTGAAACAGTTGAAGAGAAGAAGCAGATAAGTGTTTTGGTGGTGACTCATGGGAACTCTACAGCGACTTCGATGGTACAGGTAGCTGTTGAATTATTGGGAGCTGCTCCGATTGTTGCCTTGGATATGCCTTTAAATCTGAACCCTGATGAAATGTTTCAACGAATCGTGCAACAAATTGAGGAGTTGGAAACTGACAATGGTGTGTTAATGTTAGTAGACATGGGATCGTTGGCTATGATGGAAGGCAAATTGATGGAAAAAACGGGTGTCGCCATTAAAACGATTCCTAATATTACTACACTAATTGTGCTAGATGTTGTCCGTAAAATCAATTATATGGACTTGAGCTTAGCGGGCATCTACTCTTCTGTGATGAAGGATTTTTTAGCCACTATTCAAACACAAGAAAACGGCCGACCTAAGGCGATTTTATCCATTTGCACAACTGGAAGTGGTACTGCTAAAAAAATAGAACAAATGGTTTCAGGAATTTTGCAAAATTCAACAGAAGAATCGGTAGAGATTATTACGGTATCTAGTTTAAAAATCCCACAAACCATGTCCAAACTGATTGAAAAGTACCAAATTTTAGCGACTGTTGGAACCAAGGATCCTAAAATCGATGTGCCTCATATTAGTTTAGAAGACTTGATAGAAGGCTCTGGAGAAAGAGTGATTCGTCAAGTGGTGGGTTTGCCCTATGAAAAAAAACAACAGCGACCAAAAAATACAGTGATCAGAGATTTATGTCAAGATGCGTTAAATACCTATTTGGTTTACTTGAATCCATATCACATAACAGATATGCTACTTGATTGGACAAAAGAATTGCAGATGAATATCGAGATGACATTTTCCAATATCATGATCCTAAAATTAGTGGTGCATACAGCTTTTGCTTTTGAACGAGCGATCAAGCAAGATCCTTTGACCTATACGGATCCTTGGAGAGAAGAGCTTCAAATCCCTCTTGATATCGTTTCAAGTACCATTGAATCCTTAGAGGACAGATTAGTACTGAATTTAGTAGAGGATGAAAAGATATTTATTGCAGAGATTCTACTCAATGAATAAAACAGTTTCATTTCAAGTGAAACAGTGTTTTAGAAATGGAAATATCCAATGAAAGAGTGTTCTTTTTTTTGAGACACTCTTTTTTGTGTCTGGAAGATCCTAGGTTAATCTAGGGTTTTGTGCTGAAACACTGTTTTGGCACGTATTTTGCTTATAGTATAGTGAAAGGAGGGATAATCAATGGTATCAATTATAATTAGTGGTCATGGTCAACTATCTGTAGGAATTCTAGATGCGTTTGAAATGATTTTTGGTGCTGATCAAGATGTTCAAGCAATTCCGTTTTTAAAAGGGGAAGGTTTGCCACAGGTGAATGAGAAATATACCAATGTCTACAATTCATTAGAAGAAAACAAGGAATTATTAATTTTGGTAGATGTTTTTGGTGGCACACCGTACAATGCAGCCGCACAGCTAGCATTTGGTAAGGACAATGTGGATATTCTTTCAGGAGTGAACCTACCCATGGTATTAGAAGCTGCAGCTGGGAAAAAACAATCCTTGACACAGTTAGTAGATTATCTAAAAAAAGTAAGTAAAGATGGAATTAAGAACTTCAAAGAGGAAGTAGCCAAACTTCAAAAGGATGAAGACGAGGAGGATTTATAATGAAAATTGAATTAGCTAGAATTGATGACCGTTTTATTCATGGACAAGTGTTAACTAAATGGGTGAAATTACGTCCGATTAGTCGGATCATTGTTGTTTCAGATGCGGTAGCTCAAGATGAAATGCGTAAAACGTTGATTTTATCTGTGGCGCCAGCAAGTGTAAAAGCAAGTGCTGTGACAGTGGACAAAATGGTTCGTGCGTACAAGTCACCACGTTATGACAATGACACCGTGATGCTATTATTTGAAAATCCAGAAGATATTGTTGATTTAGTCCAAAAAGGTGTGCCTTTAAAGGAAATCAATGTAGGTGGGATGCGTTTTGAACGTGATCGTAAACAAATCACTAAAGCAGTTAGCGTTTCTCCAACAAATGTGGAAGCATTCAAAACCTTACATGAATTAGGGGTTAAACTTGAATTACGTCAATTACCAGGGGATACAAGTATAGATTTCTATAAAGAATTAGTCGGAAAACTTGATAAATAGGGGGATCGATCATGTCTATCATACAAATTGTTTTACTTTTAATTGTTGCTGGAATTACCGGTGTAGGAAGTGTACTAGATGAAGGTCAAACGCATAGACCGCTAGTTGCTTGTACACTTGTTGGTTTAGTTTTAGGAGATATTACTACGGGAGTCATTCTTGGTGGAACGCTAGAAATGATGGCTCTAGGTTGGATGAATGTCGGCTTAGCAATGGCACCAGATACAGCGATTGCTTCAGTTATTTCAACAATTTTGGTTATCACAGCAAACCAAGGAATTGGTGAAGGAATTGCGATTGCAGTACCGTTGGCAGCTGCCGGTCAAGCACTAACTATTTTTGTTCGTACGATTGCGGTATTCTTTGTTCACAAAGCAGATAGTTATGCAGAACAAGGCAATTTTCGTGGGATTGAAATAATGCATATTTTTGCCTTGCTGCTGCAAGCCTTACGTGTAATGATTCCAACATTAATTATTTCAATGATTAGTGCGGATGCTGTAAGCCGCTTTTTAAATGGTATTCCAGAGGTTGTTACTGGTGGTCTACAAATTGGTGGAGGGATCATTGTTGTCGTTGGATATGCGATGGTTATCAACATGATGGATGTCCCTAACTTGAAACCCTTCTTCTACATTGGATTCCTATTCGCTGCCTTTACAAGCTTTAATTTAGTTGGCTTTGGTGGTCTAGGTTTATGTTTGGCCTTGCTTTTCATTCAGTTGAAATACAATGTGCTCAATCATCCTGCACCGCAAACAGTTGCAGTAAATCAAGGATCTTATGATGACCTTGACGATGATTTGGATGCGTAGGGAGGATAAGAAGAATGGAAAATACACAAAAGAAATTAACGAAAAAAGATTTAAATAGTATGTTTTGGAGATCCAACTTATTGTTAGGTTCATTCAACTTCGAACGTGTGCAAAACATGGGCTTCTGTTTTGTCATGATTCCTGCCATTAAGCGACTATATGCTCCAGGTAAAGAAAGAAACGAAGCGTTACAACGTCATTTGGAATGGTTCAATACTCATCCATGGTTAACTGCGCCAATTTTTGGTGTAGTAGGTGCGATGGAAGAGGAAAAAGCGAATGAGGGAAATATGCCCGGCAGTTCGATTGCCGCAATGAAAATAGGTTTGATGGGACCTTTAGCTGGTGTTGGTGATCCTATTTTCTGGGGAACTGCTCGCCCAGTATTGGCTGCCTTAGGTGCTTCTTTAGCCATGGCAGGTAGTGTATTCGGACCACTGCTATTCTTTCTTTTGATTAATGCTATTCGTATTGCTACCAAATATTACGGTTTGACACTAGGCTATGAAAAAGGGAATGAAATCATTCAAGGCATGGCTGGTGGAACGGTTAAAAAACTAACAGAAGGTGCATCAATTGTTGGTTTATTCGTAATGGGAGCTCTGGTTAATAAATGGACAAGCATTAATATTCCGATTATAGCTACTCGTATTACCAATGATAATGGTGAAATAGTTACACAAACCGTTCAAGATGTCCTAGATAGCATTTTACCAGGACTATTACCATTGCTATTAACTTTGTTTGTGGCTTGGTTATTGAAGAAAAACGTAAGTCCGTTGTTGATCATCCTTGTGATCTTCGTTATCGGGATTGCCGGAAAAGCATTTGGTTTCTTAGGGTAATAAAAAAGAAGTCGTTCATAGGAGTTTCAATACTCTCTTAAATTTTGAAATCGGACGAGAAAGCGAGGTGTTTAGCACTCGCATTTTCGTGCGATTTTTTCTGTGCATCAAAAAAGGCCCGGCAGTAAATCAAACTGCCTGACCTCAAAGAATGTATGCTTCCATTTATGAGATGCTTTAAAGAGTTTTATGACTGAATGATCTCTAACATTTCAGGGATCGTGCGAACGATATAGTCCGCTTGAATGTCTTCCAAAACATAGTCAAGATCATAGAAAATCGACTGGACGCCGGCATTTTTTCCAGCTAGAACATCTAGCGTACGATCACCGATCATCACGGTCTTCTTGCGATCCATTTGATATTTCTCCACTAAGTAAGTCAGTGAAGCAGGATCTGGTTTACGGGGAAACTTGTTTTCTGGACCAACGATTTCCTCGATCAAGTGTAGCATGTCCTCTTTTTTCAAAAGCTCAATAGTGGAAGAGACAGTCCGATGAGTCAAAATATAGTTTTTTTGTCCTTTGGCAACGATGGCTTCTAGCATTTCCTTTGTACCAGGATAGGAGATCGGATCCTCCCATCCTTTGCCCTCGTAGGATTTGAAGGTTTTGGAGAACTCAATAAAATCAAGTGCGTATTTTTCTGCTACGGAGGCAGAAGATTTTTCTTTTAGTATTCGAAAAATCTCCTGACGATCCGCAGTTATTTGATATTCTTTCAGGGTATGCATAAAGCCATCCAGCATCATGGGATAGGTGTCATACAGTGTGCCGTCAAAGTCCCAAATGTAATGTTCAAACATTTTTAGACTTCACTCCAATCATCAGTTTTTCACAGTTCTAATTTATTTACTTGGATCTGTTTCGCAAAAGTTTCGACATCTTCTTTATTGATAAAACCAACTTCACCGTGTTGGGCATTAGACATACCGCAAGCCATGGAATAACTGAAGGTATCCTCTAAAGAAAACTGTTGTTCAACAGCATGAGCAAAGCCCCCAACAGAAGCATCGCCAGAACCGGTCGTATTGACGATCTCGATACGAGGGATCGTGATATCGTAAAAGTCTTCGCCTACTTTACACAGGGCACCTTCTTCACCACAGGAGATCATGATGTAATCAATTCCTTTGAAGTAAGCATGGCTCAATTCTTTCCGAGCTTCTTCTTTTGTTTCAATGTCCTTATGAAGGATCTCGCCTAATTCATGAACATTTGGTTTGATAAAGCTTGGTTTGTAGGTATCATTTTTTAAAAGAGAGAGCAATTGTTTGCCAGAAACATCCATGAATACCGGGACATCTTGGCTGATATGTTTTCTAATATGAGCAAGCATTTCCAAGTAAATCTGATCATTTTTCGAATTGATCGAACCCGAGATACAAATCACTTGTAACTTGCCCTGCTCATGAATAAGTTTGATTTTATCCAGTAGTTGATAGACCTCTTCATCAGAGATTTCAGGACCGCTTTCCACGACCTCTGTGTGCGTATCATTGTCATGCATGATGGTGATCGCATTGCGTGTTTCGCCAGAAGTTTCCATCATGTCCAGGGTGAAGAGGTTTTCTTCTATGAGATACTTTTCAACCAATTCTCCAATATCCCCAGCCAAAAAGCCAGTCAGAACAACTTCTGAACCAGACTGGGCAGCTGTCCTTCCAGCGTTGATCCCTTTACCGCCCACCGATTTAGTAGGTGAGTTGAAGCGGTTCATTCTTCCTAATTGAAAGTGCTCAATAAAATAAGCTAGATCAATCGAGGGGTTCATAGTAACAGTAACAATCATTTCATTTCCTCCTTCAAAATTTCTGTATATTGACTATAATATTCAAATTGCTCTGCCGAGATATGACTATCAGTGACTAAATAGTCGATTTCGCTTAACCGTTTAAACGTATAAACGTCAGAAACACCTAGCTTTGAACTATCTGCGACAACACATTTGGTTTTTGATTTTGCGAACACCGCACTTTGCACAGCACCTTCGTCAAACTGTGCAGTCGTGATATTGTCTTCGAAGACACCATTTGTTGCAGCAAATGCGAAGTCGATGTTCAAATTGTCAAAGGCTTTGATGGCTACTTCGCCAACAAATTCCTCTGTAATAGGAGAAAATTCTCCGCCACTTAATAAGATTCGATAGTCTGTATGCTCTTTCAAATAATTAAAGGCAATCAAACTGTTCGTCGTCACGAAGAGATTTTTGCGATTGAGTTCTGCTAACGCATAAAGGATGGTAGTACCAGCACCAACAAAAATAGTGGCATTATCAGGAATTAGGCTGTTCATTACTTTACCGATATATTTTTTTTCATCTACTTTTGTTTGGATTTTTTCTTCTGTGCTCCGCTCTTTTTCTAAAATTTCAAGCCTTTGAGCGCCACCGTATAGCTTGGTCAATTTTTTTTGTTTGGATAATTCTGTAATATCGCGCCGGATCGTCATGTCGGAAACATCCAATTCTTCGGCGATCGTCACAATAGACAAATATGTATGGTCTTGTAACAAGTCTAAAATCATTTGTTGTCTCTCTTTTTTTAACATCGAACCCTCCCTTTCTTTAAATGTCCAAAAATGTTCATCTTTGTTAACTTGGGCATGCAGATTCATTATACGGGCAAACTCCTTGTTTTTCAATAGAAAATCCCAGAAAATAAATTTTTGATTTTTTGAAAGAAAGCGTTGACAAAGTTCGAGTTTGATAATATGATGTGAATGTAAAACAAAATATTACATAAACGAACTTTTGATAAAACAAAATTTTACAAAAGTGAACAAAAGGAGGGGAGTAGAAAAATGGAATACAAAGAAATGTTTCATCCAGATTTAGTAGATTTGTCATTGAAAGTATCTTCTGAAGAAGAAGCTTTTGAAGTAATCGGTGGACGACTAAAAGAATTAGGTTATGTCAACGATGGCTACTTATCTGGAATAAAAGAACGTGAAAAATCATTTCCAACGGGTTTGATCACCCAGTATTTGAATATTGGCTTACCGCATTCTAATACAGAATTTGTTGAGAAAGCATTTATTTACATTGTTCGTTTGGAAGAAGAGGTTACTTGTTATCAAATGGGAGACAGTCGTGAAATGCTGGTTAAAAACTTGTTCTTTCTAGGAATCAAAGATGGAAAAAATCAAGTAGGGTTGTTGCAAGCGTTCATGGACTTGTTCATGAATGAGGAGTTCGTTCAAAAATACAAATCAGTTGAAACACCAGAACAAGCATATCAATTATTTGTAGATAATATTTAATTATTTAGGAGGAAAACAAAATGAAAAAAAGATTGATCGTAGCATGTGGTAGTGGAGTAGCAACAAGTCAAACAATTGCAAGTAAGATCCAAAGCAAATTTGAAGAAGACGGCATTGATTACCCAGTAGATGCAGTGGATTACAAATCAATTTCAGGTGAACTGCCAAGCTCAGGAATCTACGTTTTTGTGGCTCAGCCGGATGAAGAAGTTTTGGCGCAAGCAGAAGAATTAGGAATCAAAGTATTCCCAGGAGTTCCTTTCATCACAGGTATGGGTATGGACGATATCTATGATCAAATCGTAGAAGCAACAAAAGAATAATTTCTTATAGTAAGTATAGAAAAGAAAAGAGGTAAGCAAAATGGAAGTATTTTCAAGTGTCATTAACTTTGTCTTAGGATTGGGATCCGCTATTTTCGTTCCATTAATCATCTTGATCCTAGGATTGCTTGCCGGTATGAAACCCGGCAAAGCATTCATGTCTGCTATCACATTAGGGATCGCCTTCACTGGGATGTCAATGGTTATCGGATTCATGGGTAATGCTGTAGGACCAGCATCAGAATCATTAGCAATGAACACAGGAATCAACTTGCCTGCTCTTGATATGGGTTGGACAAGTGCCGCAGCGATCACTTGGTCTTGGAGTTATGCATTCATCTTTTTCGCGGTTACGATCGGTGTGAACTTTGTCATGTTGGTGTTGAACTGGACGAAAACGTTGAACGCAGATATGTGGAACGTTTGGGGTAAAGCTTTAACAGCTTACTTGGTTTACTTTGTTACTGGTAATCTAATTGCTGGTTTCATCACAGCAATCGTTCAAGTTGTTCTAGAATTGAAGCTGGGAGATATGTTCCAGCGTCATATTCAAGATTTAACGGGTATTCCATTGGTAACAGTGACTCACTTTATGACTTCAGCAGCAGTCCTATTATTGCCACTAAATATGTTGATGGATAAAATGCCAATCTTCAACAAACGTGCAGATACCAATGCATTGAAGAAAAAAATCGGTATGTTCTCAGAAAACTCTGTGATGGGTTTCATCATTGGTTTAGGTCTAGGTTTGGCAGCGGCTTACGGCGTGTCAGGTTCATTGAATTTGGCGATCCAAGTAGCAACAGCCTTATCATTATTCCCAACGATCTCTAAACTATTCATGCAATCTCTATCTCCATTAGCAGATGCAATGTCAGAATTCATGAAAAAACGTTTCAAAGACCGCGAAGTATTTATCGGTTTAGACTGGCCAATCTTAGCTGGTCGTTCAGAAGTATGGGTAACAGCGATCCTTTTGGTTCCAGTATTTATCGGTTATGCGATCATCTTGCCTGGAAACCAAGTATTGCCTCTAGCAAGTATCATCAACTATTCAATCGCTGTTGGTGGTTTACTGTTAACTGGTGGTAACTTGGCTCGTATGTTAGTGATGGGTGTGATCACCATGCCGATCTACTTGTACGGTGCAACTTACTTGGCGCCGATCTTAACTGGTTTGGCAAGAAGTACAGGTACTGTTGCAGAAGTTGGTGATGGTCAATCGATCACTTGGGCTTCTATTGAAGGACCTGAATTCAGAATTTTATTTGCTGAAGCATTTAACGGCAACTTCCTGGCGATCGCCGGAGCTGTCATCTTCATCGGTTTGTTCTACTTATTGAACAAATACATGAATAAGGCAGAAGTACCAAGTAAACGTTACGAATAAGATAAAAATATAAAAAGCTAAAAGCGGGGAAAAGAAAATGACAAAACAAGAAAATCAAGCAAGCAAGGTTAAATACATGTTACTACTTTTCCTTGCTTTGGGACTTTTTATCCTGGCCTTATACACAGGTCAACTCATGTTAAACGTCGTTGTAATGGGCTTGGGAATCTATATTTATAAAAATGGTAATCCAATCCTATTTAAAGAATACAATGAAAAACGCAAGAAGCAGTTAGAAGAATCAAAAATGGTTCAGGAAGCTGTGAAAGAAACGATCCAATCAAAAAAACTTTTTACAAAAAATAAGGGGGACGCATAAAATGTCTGATGGACGTATGATGTTTGAAAGAGAAAGAGAAGATATGGCAAGAGTCGTGAAACTGATTTTTTCAAGAAAGTTAACGAACGTAGCTGGAGGAAATTTTTCTTTCAAAGCAACAGATGAAAACGGTAAAGACTATATTATTATGACACCAACCATGATGTCAGAAGCATATTTAGGTGATTTAAGTGCGGCTCAAATTTTAGTTGTTGAACCACATACAAGAAAAGTTGTCAGTGGAATCGGTAAATTGACTCGCGAAATCAACATGCATGAAGCTATGTATGATACAAATCCTGAGATTAAAGCTGTCTTACATGCGCACGCTCCTAATGCAATGTTCTGGGCAACAGCAGAATTACCAATGCCTAACTTGACAGAAGCAACCCAAA
This sequence comes from Enterococcus olivae, assembly GCF_053760925.1. NCBI lineage: Bacteria > Bacillati > Bacillota > Bacilli > Lactobacillales > Enterococcaceae > Enterococcus > Enterococcus olivae. The sequence goes on along the minus strand of NZ_JBSMVT010000004.1, from coordinate 104,107 downwards.
AAGTCGGCGCGATTCCTGTACTGGACTTTGCTCCAAACTGTTCAGAAGAATTAGCAGGTATCACAAGCAGCTACATCAAAGAAAACAACTTATCCATTCCACATATGTTGTTATTGGACAGCCATGGTGTGCTAATCAACGCAACCGGTGATTCAGGAATGATGGCGATTCACAAAGCCTTGGCTATTCTGGATACAGTAGAATGGAATGCTGAGATCGCTTATAAACAAGCGGTATTCCAAGCATTGGGAATCACAGATGGTTTCTATTCTAAAGGTGAAAAAATCGGTACTTTAGAAGATTTGAAAAATGGAAAAGCAATTTACAACAAAGCAAAAATCGCTGCTGGCGGAGACTAATCCGCTTAGTGAGGCAAAGAGAAGGAACTGTTCCGGTTGGAGCAGTTCCTTCTTTTTACTTTTGAAATTTCCACATCCAATAAGGCAAGGCAGCACTAATTTCAGTCGGCAACACGACATAACGATCTTTAGCCAACTGATCACCGATGTAGCTGTGAAGGTAGACTGCAGCGTGGATCGTTGACATTTGCTTCGGAAATTGTGCAAGAAAACCAGAGATTATTCCGGCAAGGGTATCTCCGGTGCCACCAGTCGCCATACCGGGATTTCCTAAAGGATTTTGAACAGGTTCTTGTTGGCTGTAAATCTCTGTTTGATGACTTTTTAAGACGATTGCGGCTTTTAAGGAGCGTTGTATTTTCTGGTTATTTAACTCTGATTGATTCTCGATTGCCAGACCACTCAGTCGCTGCCATTCTTTTTGATGGGGAGTGAAAACGACCTGTTGGGGTTCTCTTAACGAAAGTCCATGCTCAGCCAGTAGCGTAATTGCTGATCCGTCAATAACCAGCCATTGCTTTTCCTGTTGAGCCAAGACGAAAAGCAAAAGCTCTAGCTGTTCTTGTTCCAATCCTAAACCAGGTCCGATCAAACAGACGTCCGCGGTACTCAAAACAGTCTGGATCAGTTCTTCGTTGTGCCAATCAACGACCATTACTTCTGGAAGTCTAGCATGTAGTGCCGTATGATTGACGGGATCTGTCACGACGGTCACTAAGCCAGCACCAGACCGGACACAGGCTTCGGCTGCCATAATGATTGCGCCGCCATACTGATGATTGCCGCCAACAAGTACCACACGGCCAAAGGTGCCTTTGTGAGATTCTTTGGGGCGGACACGGATCATTGATAAACATTCTTCGGTCAATTGTTTCATCTGAATCCATCCTTTGGGTTCTTTTTTTCCATTATATGCTTTTTTTCAAAGAATGAAAAACCTCTCAGAGTTCCGCATCAAAACTTTTTCACTTTCCCAAGTAGAAGTGGTATCATGGAACATGTGAATACGAATTGGAGGGAATCAAATGACAATTGACTGGCAAAAAGAAGTCGAAGCACGTAAAGATGATTTACTGCAAGATTTGATTGATTTATTAAAAGTAAAAAGCGAACGCGAAGATGATAAAGTAACTGCGGATGCGCCTTTTGGACCAGGACCTCGTGATGCCTTACTGCATATGCTGGCATATGGCGAGCGTGATGGTTTTACGGTAAAAAATGTAGATAATTATGCTGGACATATCGAGTTTGGCGAAGGCGATGAAACATTGGGAATCTTTGGCCACATGGACGTAGTACCTGCTGGCGACGGCTGGGATACCGATCCGTATCTTCCTGTGATCAAAGACAATAAAATTTTTGCCCGTGGTTCTTCCGATGACAAAGGACCAAGTATGGCTGCTTACTATGGTATGAAAATCATCAAAGAATTAGGCTTGCCGATCTCTAAAAAAATTCGTTTTGTCGTTGGAAGCGATGAAGAGAGCGGTTGGGGAGATATGGACTATTATTTTGAGAAGGAAGAAAAACCAGACTTTGGCTTTTCACCGGATGCAGAGTTTCCGATCATCAATGGTGAGAAAGGGAATGTTTCCTTAGCACTTCATTTGGAAACGGGCAATACCGGTAGCTATACGCTGACAAGCTTTGCTTCAGGCTTGCGTGCCAACATGGTTCCTGGTGGAGCAAAAGCAACAGTTAGCGCACCAGATACTGAAAAAGCCGCAGCTTTGGCAAAAGAGTTTGCAGCGTATACAGAGAATCAACCGATTACTGGTACAGCCAGTGTAGAAGATACTACGGTGACATTGGATGTCGTAGGTAAAGGTGCACATGGTGCCAGCCCTCAAAGTGGGATCAATGCAGCAACATTCCTAGCGGGCTTTTTGGATGGGTATGATTTTGCTGGTGGTGCGAAAAACTTCCTTCATGTGACAGGTGCTTACTTACATGAAGACTTCTATGGTGAAAAACTGACGGTTGCCTATGAAGATGCAAAAATGGGCAAATTAACGATGAACGCAGGTCTGTTCGATTTTGATGCAGCGCAAGAAAAAGCCTTTATCAATTTGAATTTCCGTTATCCGCAAGGGACAACTTTGGGAAAAATCGAAGCGGCTTTGAACACAGCAATCGGTGAATACGGTGTAACTATTAGCGTTGAACCTCATCACATGACGCCACATTATGTTCCTCAAGAAGATCCATTGGTAGCGACATTATTGTCTGTCTATGAAGATCACACCGGAGAAAAAGGCTTTGAACAAATCATTGGTGGTGGTACCTATGGACGCTTGTTGAAACGCGGTGTTGCTTACGGTGCGATGTTCCCTGGATATACTGATACAATGCATCAGGCCAATGAATTCATGGATCTTGACGATTTGTTCCGTGCAGCAGTAATTTATGCAGACGCGATTTACCGTTTAGCAAAGTAAATGTTGGAATAAAATAGAAAAGTGCCTTGTCACAGAAATTTTGGTGACAAGGCACTTTTCTACTTCGATCACAGTCCCAATATAAGTTGCTTACAAAGTAGCCATTGCTAGCGCTTTTTGTACTTGGGTGATATTTTTGTCTTTTCTGAATTGCAGGGTTTCTACAGGTTCTGTATCGCTGGAGATCCAAATTTTTAGTTCTGCATCTAAGTCAAAGTGTCCAGAAGTTTCGACGCTAAATCTTGAGATGCTCTTGTAAGGATAGGTCTTATATTCACTTTTCTTTCCCGTGACACCTTGCTTGTCGACGACGATCAACCGATAATCGGTGAAAACGATCAAATCACGAACCAGTTTATAGGCCAAGTCGATTTGTTCATCCGGCATCAGGACATCTTCCAGCTCTTTTTCGACTTTTGGGTGTTTCGCTTCGATGGCATTGCCCATCAATCCATTGAATAATCCCATATTTTTCCCCTCATTCCTTTGACTAAAGTTCAGGCGATCGAACGCTGAATATCCAGAACCGTTCCTGTGTTGGTATCAGCTAAAAATTCGTACATCACGAGTTGCCCGTCTTCCATCCGTGTGATCCCACCACTGTAGGCATCCGAATGCACAGCGAATTTTCGTACAGGCTGTTTTTCAAAGGTGATCCAAGAACCTTCGATCGGCCCTTCTTTTTGAAAAGCTCTTTTTACTGTATCTAGGACGTCATCTGCTCCCAGTGCATTTCTATTTTTGACCCAAACGGCTGCAGTGATTCCACTGACAAGACCGATTCCTGCACCAATCATTAAACCAGTTTTAAAAAGATCCAACTGTTTCTTTTCCATTTAAGGACTCCTCTCTGTACAAAACGATGTAATTACTGTTTATTTTACCATAGAATAGAAAAAATCGAACGGGAAATCTTTCAACTTCCGTGATTTGCGTTATAATTAAGAGGATACTGATGAGTTAGAAGAAGGAGGCTAGGTTTGACGATTGTCAAACGACCAGATGATGCAAGAAAAAACATTTCAACGAATCAAAGAATTAACAGAACTTCAAGGGACGAGCGGATTTGAGCACGAGGTTCGTGCTTACATGCGTCAAGCAATGAGCCCTTTTGTAGATGAAGTACAGCAAGACGGACTGGGTGGTATTTTTGGAATCCGTCATCATGAGCAGGAGGATGCACCAAGAGTTATGGTTGCTGCTCACATGGATGAAGTTGGTTTTATGGTCAGCCAAATCACGGATCGTGGTTTATTCAAGATCATTCCATTAGGTGGTTGGAATCCTTATGTTGTTTCTGCGCAAAGATTTACTCTAAAAACAGCCAAAGGAGACTATCCATGTATTTCTTCCTCGATTCCTCCCCATTTATTGAGAGGAACTGCGGGGCAAAAAACAGTAGAAGTTTCTGAGATTTTGTTCGATGCAGGATTTGACTCTCGTGAGGAAGCAGAAAGCTATGGCGTGCGTCCAGGTGACACAATCGTGCCTCAGGTAGAGACGATCCGAACAGCTAACGGAAAAAACATTATCTCTAAAGCCTGGGATGATCGTTATGGCTGCACGGTGGTACTAGAAGCATTGGAAGCTTTAAAAGATGAAAAACTGGCACACACACTGATTGCTGGTGCGAATGTACAGGAAGAAGTTGGATTGCGGGGAACAAAAGGTTCTGTCAATAAATTCAAACCAGATTTATTTTTTGCAGTTGACTGTTCACCAGCCGATGATACGGTCACAAAAAATGGGACATTTGGTCATTTAGGTGAAGGAACATTGATGCGTATCTATGATCCAGGTATGATCATGCTGCCACGCTTGAAAGAATACTTGTTGGACACTGCAGCAACACACAACATTCCCTTCCAGTACTTTGTTTCCAAAGGGGGAACGGATGCCGGTGCCGCCCATACTTCGAATGAAGGCATCCCAAGTGCCGTTATTGGTGTACCAGGCAGATACATCCACACGCATCAAACGATGTTCAGTATCGCAGACTTTGAAGCTGCACGAGAAATGCTGATTCAAACCTTGCGTGGACTAGATGCAAGCACGATCCACACGATCGTTGAAGGCAAATAAAGAAGAGCTGTCCGTTGTGGGCAGCTTTTTTCATTTAGATGAATTGGCTGGCCGGAACAGCGAAATTGTCGCAAAAATGATATACTAAAGATAACAAGAGAGAAAGCAGGCGGTCAGATGATCATCCCAAAAAATTTAGAAGAACTTGCAACGTATGTCGAAAATGGAGCCAATGTATTTTTCTTTACAGCAGACTGGTGTGGCGATTGTCAGTTTATCAAACCGGTGATGCCTGAGATCGAAGCTGATTTTCCAGAGTATCAGTTTGTGCAAGTAGATCGTGATGAATACATCGATGTAGCGTCAGAATGGCATATTTTTGGTATTCCAAGTTTTGTCGTGATCAAAGACGGAAAAGAGCTTGGACGTTTGGTCAATAAACAACGAAAGACAAAAGAAGAAATCGAGACATTTCTTCGGAATCTATAAAAAACTTAGAAAGGATGAGAGACATGGAACATACCTATCAAACGATTCTAGTCGGTATTGACGGTTCCAATCAGGCAAAGGAAGCTTTTGAAAAGGCAGTAGAAGTAGCCAGAAGAAACCAGGGAAAAGTGATCGTGGCAACAGTGATTGAACCTCAGACAAACACAACGATGGGCTATGCGCCTTTAGTTGAAAGTATCGTGGAGATCGAGGAACGCAATGCGAAAGAAATGATCCAAGAAGCCAAAGCATATGCCGCTTCGGTAGCCTTTGATGCGGTTGAAGGAGTTGTAGCCTTTGGTTCTGCCAAAACGGCACTGTCCAAAGAATTACCCAAAAATTACGGAGTAGACCTGATTATGGTTGGCCAGTCGGGACTGAATGCGGTGGAGCGTTTCATTACAGGGAGCGTAGCTAGTTACATCATCCGTGAAGCCAAATGTGATGTGCTAGTAGTCACACCAAGCAAGGAAGTTGAATAAGCCTTTTTATAAAAAAATTGCCATGAAACGTGTGCAAAAAGCAAAAATTTGTTAAGATAGTTGTCGAAATGAATTTTAGGAGGAACGCAAGTGATTTTTGCATACAATCCCCAGCATGTGGGAGATACTTTATTGGTGATCACAGACAATGATCAAGGACTGGAACAAAGCGTAGAACGTAAAGAGAATGTGGCACGCATCCAAACAGAAGACGGTCGTGTCGTTGGTTGGAACTTTTTCCATATTTCTGAAGCAATCACATTGGAAGGAAACGGACAGGTGACACTCTCTGATGAGCAAGTTGCAACATTGAATCAATTGATGGCTGCCGCAGGTTTTGCAGACCAGTTGACAGCAGATCATGAAGCAAAATTCGTTGTCGGCTTTGTTAAAAGCTGCGAGCCACATGAAGACAGTGACCATTTATCGATCACAGAAATCGAAGTCGATGGTGGAGAGACATTACAAATCGTTTGTGGTGCACCAAACATTCGTAAAGGGTTAAAAGTCGTCGTCGCAAAACCAGGAGCGATGATGCCGGACGGAATGATGATCTGGCCGGGTGAATTGCGAGGAGTGGCCAGCTACGGAATGATCTGTTCAGCCAAAGAGTTGAAATTACCAAACGCACCAATGAAACGCGGTATTTTAGAATTGGGCAACGAAGCCGTGGTCGGAGAAGCCTTTGCAGTAGGAAAGTAAATAAAAATGAGCTGGCAGCTGCCAGCTCATTTTTTGTTTAAAGTTATTGTTCATTCAATGCGGTTTGATCTAGAGTCAGTTCTACAGATACGGTTTGTTCTTCATCGCCTCGATAGAAAGTCAGCTCCATGATGTCACCGACAGATTTTTTATACAAAGCTGCTCGTAGTTCTGTGGCACTGGTGATCTCTTCACCGTCAACTTTAGTGATTACATCGTATTGTTGCAAACCAGCTTTTTCAGCAGGTGTCGCACTTTCAACATAACGCACCACGACACCGTTGACCACAGAAGCAGGTACCTCTAGTACACGTTCTTGCTGTTGGGTAGAGACTTCACTCAAATTCAGCATAGAGATGCCTAATGCTGGACGAATAACGCTACCGCTATCTTCTAATTGTTGAATGATATTGGTCACATCGTTACTTGGGATCGCAAAGCCCATACCTTCCACACTCACACCAGAGCTAGAAGAGGTAGCTATTTTGCTTGAGTTGATCCCGACGACTTGTCCAGCGACATTGACCAATGGACCACCAGAATTCCCAGGATTGATCGCGGCATCTGTTTGGATGGCATTGATGCTGATTTCTTGTCCCGATTCATTGACATTTTGAACCAATCGATTCAAGGAAGAAATAATTCCTTGAGTCACAGAGTTCGCATAGTCAGAACCAAGAGGAGAGCCGATTGCGATTGCTGGTTCACCAACTTTTAAAGAAGTAGAGTCACCGAATGTTGCGACGGTGTCAACCTTGTCGCCAGCAATTTTCAAGACAGCTAAATCTGTGTAAGCATCCGTTCCGATCAATTCTGCCTGTACTTTCGTCCCGTCTTTTAAGACCACTTCTAACCCTTCTTGACCTTCAACGACGTGGTTGTTGGTAACGATATAAGCATCGTTGCCATCCTTTTTATAAATAACACCACTTCCTTCGCCTGTTGGCTGTAATTCAGAAGAATCATTTTGCTGTGTTTCAAATGGACTGCTCCATTGACTTTGCGTGCTCGTTTGTAAATTGATGACGGATACCACCGCATTTTGTACTTTATCCACCGCATTTGTAATGTCACTGTTGACATTGACCTTCACATTACTTATTTCTGCATCATTGTCGATCGTTTGTGTGCTTTCAGCAGTCAAGGGCTCAACGACAGATGAATTGAAACCATCTGTTGCATAATAGATACCACCGATACTTAACATACCGCCTAAGACACCACCTAAAAGACCAACACCAAATTTTTTGAATGAACCATTATTTTTACGAGGTGTAACATCTTTTCTAGCCATAGCTATTTTCCTCCATTTCTTTTCCTTCTCATAAATAGTATAATATCAATTTCTGAATTTAGTCTACTGCGAGATTTTGAAAAAAATATGAAGAAGATACGCAAAAAAATACGCAAAAGCGTGAAAAATTCTTTTTTCCACAAGAATTGTGTAAAAAAAGTGTGAAAATCTATAAGATTTTTATCCACAAAGTTGTGGATAAAGTGGATAACTAAGCGTGAGAACCTACGTTCTTATCAAAAAAGTTGATAAAAAAGGCTTTTTCACACAAAATTCTGTGGATAAACCTGTGTATAGTGTGTATAACTCTGTTGAAAATAAGAGGATAAGTAAAAAAATAAATCTTGAAGCGAATTTTGGCTTCGTTCCATGTATAATAAAAAACGAAGAAGACAAAGGAGCAGAAATATGAATATCAAAATTATTACGGTGGGTAAACTAAAGGAAAAATATTTGGTTCAGGGAATCAATGAGTACGTGAAACGCTTGGGCGCTTACGCAAAAATACAGTTAGTGGAAGTTCCTGATGAAAAAGCACCGGAAAATCTTAGTGAAGCCCAGATGCTGCAGGTCAAAGAGAAGGAAGGACAGCGGATCTTAGCCAAGATCAAGGATCAGGAATACGTTTATGCGTTGGCGATCGATGGAAAAAATCCCTCCAGTGAAGCATTCGCTCGTCAGATTGATCAATTAGGCATCCAAGGGAAAAGTCAGTTGGTTTTTGTGATCGGAGGCTCCTTGGGCTTGAGCGAGGAAGTCATGAGACGGAGCAATGTGCAGATATCCTTTGGAAAAATGACCTATCCACATCAGTTGATGAAATTGATTTTGGTGGAGCAGATTTACCGGGCCTTTCGGATCAATAAAGGGGAACCTTATCATAAGTGAGGATGACCGAAAGTATCGCAAGTTATGTCATTTGCGAAGCAACAGGTGTTGTGTGTTTCTTCTCAGACTAATGAGAAATAAATTTGAAAAATAGGGTGATGACATTGAGTTGTCATCACCCTATTTTTGCTTAAAAGCACTTGTCGCTTTCATCTAAACTTTAAGCTGGAGACAACTGGATTGTTTAGAAAAAAATTCCAGAGGATAAAAGAAAAATACTTAATCCGTGAGCCAATGTTGCTGAGATTATTCCGTATTTTTCATATAAGACTGCACAAATAAGCCCTTCCCAAAAAGTAAAAATCAGAATAATCGTGCCTAAATCGGTCACTGTAAAAGCTAGAAAGATGTGTCCTATTGAAAAGAATAATGCGGACAACAAGACTCTCTTTAACATACGAATACTTTGTTTTTGCAAGTAGTTTTGAAAATAACCTCTAAACAGTATTTCCTCTAAAAAATTTCCTAAAAGAGCAAATACAATAAGTGGTAATAACATTTCTAAGGGTACGCTGTCATTTTGTTGAGATACCGATGTCCAAAAAGAAGTCATTCTAAATGGAAACACAACAACAAAAGAGGACAATATACCAACAAGAATGTCTTGGAACTTTGAGTAGTTGGAAAACCATTTTAAACTGGTTTTTAAATTCTTATCAGTTCGATATAAAACTAAACTGACAACAAGAGAAGTAAAACCAAGTACAAGGAGAACTAGCGGATCATTTATAAAGCGTAACGTGAGCGTATTATTAGTAAATCCGAATTCCCAAAATCTCAGTGGTGTCATGGTATCTCGCATTAAAATAAAACCGAATAAAAGTAGAAACATCCTAATAACAATCTCTTTTTTTGGTAAAAGAAAATAACTAGTGCTTAAGATGACTAAACCAGGAAAAATACGTACACTATATTCAAATAATTGCTCCATCAATCAACTCTCCTTTTTATTAGTTTTTTATTATACCATTCATTTTAGTTAATCTAATACGAAAGGTGGAAATACTGCTTTGATAATAAAAACTAATCTATTTTAAAACTTTCTAAAACATATTAAGAAAAGCTATAATTCTCTGAAACACTCATACACAAACATTCACAAGTGCTATTCTTAAAGTAAAGACCTTGTTATTCATCATTCAAGGATTATTTAAGTGGAGGAGTGTCGTCAATGATTGGGTTGGTACTTGTTGGCATGCTGTTGATCATGCTATTTTTTTGGTGGAGCTTTTTTAAAAAGCAATATGTTTGGTTGGCACGGTCTCTGGGGATCTTCTTGATCATTAGCGGGATTATCATTTTCATCTATAAAACGAGCGTTCCTCATACGGATTTGAGCAATGAGGAATTAGGTGGTGTGAAGCTTGGAGCGGAGATTGCGGATAGTCAGATTCAGCCAATTGAAGGGAACACTCTTTATGTGGCGTTGAAAGAGCAGCCAGATCTTCATTTAATAGTATGAAAAATCATCGAGTGAAGGAACTATCAACGCCTTTTTACACAGCAGATGAATCGGTACAAACACAGCGAGGAATCGGCTTGGGAGCAAATTTCGTAGAGGTGGTGAACCAATACGGTGAAGGTTTTCGAAGAATGCCGTTTGTCGAAGAGTTTTCCACAGGGATCACTTATTATGATCGCGAAAATAATCAAAAGCTGTCCTTTTATTTCGACAATGACGAGGAAGGCAGCTGGCTCAGCTATATAAGTTTTCGATAATATACGTGTATTAGAAATCTTTGCAATAAATTAACTGCAGAGGTTTCTTTTTTGATGTACTCATATTCAACAACGATAAATGAAATCCGTGTGCTCGGGAGTCTGAAATATTTTGTGATATACTTCAAGAGAAAGAAATAATTGGGAGGAATTGTCTTGAAGATTTTTGTTTATAATCTACGTGAGCATGACGAAAAAGCATATTTCGATCATTTTTGTAAGAGCTACGATTGCGAATATGCCTACACAACAGAATACCCTACGCTGGAAAATGTCTATTTGGCAGAAGGCTGTGATGCCTTGAATATCATTACCAGCAGAATGGACGCGCCGCTACTGGAGGCTTTTCAGGAAATTGGGATTAAATATATCACGACTCGAACGATTGGCTATGATCATATTGATGTAGAAAAAGCTGAATCACTGGGAATGAAGGTGGCCAATATCAGTTATTCGCCAAACAGTGTGGCCAATTATGCCATCATGCTCATGCTGATGAGCTGCAGAAACATCACGCATATCTTAGAAAGAACCAAATTGCAAGACTATACGTTAAAAGGAAAAATCGGAAAAGAGCTCAGCATCAGTACCGTTGGAGTCATTGGAACGGGAAAAATCGGACGGACGGTGATCGAGCATTTGCAAGGCTTTGGCTGTAAAATCCTTGCCTACGACAAATATCCAAATGCTGAATTAGCCAAAATAGTTGAGTATGTAGAGCTGGATACACTTTTGGGAGAAAGTGATATTCTGACCTTGCACGCCCCATTGACTGAGGAAACTTATCATTTGATTGATGAACAGTCGATTGCAAAAATGAAAGATGGTGTGATTCTCATCAATACAGCAAGAGGTGGTTTGATCGATACCACCGCATTGATCAATGGATTAGATCAACATAAAATCGGCTATGCTGCTTTGGATGTACTTGAAAAGGAAGACGGCTTGTATTATTTTGATCGAATGAATGAGCCGATCGGAAATCATGAATTGGCTATTTTAAATGCATATCCTAATGTGATCATTACGCCTCATACGGCTTTTTATACCACCCAAGCAGTTTCTGATATGGTAGAAAATTCGATCAAAGGAATAGTAGCATTTATGGAAGAAAGTGAGTAAGTGTCGAAAGTATGGACACTAACGTTTTAATAACATCGAGAGCGTTTTCTTTTCCGTTGCCAAGGAGGGAATTCTCGCATATGATTGAAGTATTAGCAACAATCACAAGAAGCTCTTTGTGATGGGAAGCCAAAGGAGAGAGAAACATGACAGACATGGAAAAGAAATATATTATGGCGATCGATCAGGGAACGACTAGCTCACGGGCCATCTTGTTTGATAAAAAAGGCAACAAGATTGGTGCCTCTCAAAAAGAATTCACGCAACACTTTCCTCAATCGGGCTGGGTGGAACACAATGCCAATGAAATTTGGAATTCTGTACAGTCTGTGATTGCAGAAGCCTTCATCGAATCAGGGATCCGTCCAGAAGAAGTAGCGGGGATTGGGATCACGAATCAGCGTGAAACGACGGTCGTCTGGGAAAAAGCGACCGGACGGCCCATTTACAATGCGATCGTCTGGCAGTCACGCCAGTCAGCAGACATCGCAGACCAGCTCGTTCGTGACGGTCATCAAGGGATGATTCATGCCAAAACAGGTCTGGTTGTCGATGCCTACTTCTCAGCAACCAAAGTTCGTTGGATCTTGGATCATGTGGCACATGCACAAGAGCGGGCAGAGAAAGGTGAACTACTTTTTGGAACGATTGATTCTTGGTTGGTCTGGAAATTGACGGACGGCGCGACGCATGTGACGGATTATTCGAATGCCAGTCGTACGATGCTGTACAATATTCACGACCTCAGCTGGGATGAAGAGATCCTTTCTTTACTGAATATCCCCAAACAGATGCTTCCTGAAGTAAAAAGTAATTCAGAAATTTACGGACAAACCAAACCCTATCACTTTTACGGAAGTCAAGTACCGATCTCCGGGATGGCTGGTGACCAACAGGCGGCATTATTTGGTCAGATGGCTTTTGAGCCTGGAATGGTCAAAAATACTTACGGCACAGGTTCCTTTATCGTCATGAATACAGGGGAAACACCTCAGCTTTCAAAGAACAATCTGTTGACAACGATCGGTTATGGCATCAATGGGAAAATCTATTATGCTTTGGAGGGAAGTATTTTTGTAGCGGGTTCCGCGATTCAATGGCTGCGAGACGGCTTAAAAATGATCGAGACTTCTCCAGAATCAGAAGAGATCGCCGGACAAGCTAGTGGAGACAATGAAGTGTATGTGGTACCAGCCTTCACCGGTCTAGGTGCGCCTCATTGGGATTCAGATGCTCGCGGTGCTGTTTTTGGTTTGACCCGCGGAACGACCAAAGAAGATTTTGTAAAGGCAACGCTACAATCGATCGCTTACCAGTCCAGAGATGTCCTAGATACGATGAAAAAAGATTCCGGTATCGATATTCCTCTATTAAAAGTAGATGGTGGCGCAGCAAAAAACAAGCTGTTGATGCAGTTTCAGGCAGACATTTTGGACATTCCTGTTCAAATAGCCGCCAATCTTGAAACCACAGCATTAGGTGCCGCTTACTTAGCTGGCCTAGCTGTAGGATTTTGGAAGGACTTGGATGAGTTGAAAACGATGCTTGAAGAAGGCGAGATCTTATCACCGAAAATGCAGGATGAAGAACGCGAAAAACTCTATGAGAATTGGCAAGCAGCGGTAAAAGCAACCCAAGCCTTTAAACCTCGAAAATAGCAGAAAGTGGTGGAATACCATGACCTTTTCATTCGAAACAAGAAAACAGAATATCGAACAGGCAAAAGAAAAGAAACTTGATCTCTTGATCATCGGTGGAGGGATCACCGGTGCTGGAGTGGCGGTTCAAGCTGCAGCTGCGGGCATGAAAACTGCTTTGGTAGAAATGCAGGATTTTGCAGAAGGCACTTCTTCTCGCTCGACCAAGCTGGTTCATGGCGGACTGCGGTACTTGAAGACTTTTGATGTAGAGGTCGTTGCAGATACGGTCAAGGAACGGGCAATTGTGCAAAGGATCTCCCCTCATATTCCTAAAGCCGATCCCATGCTGTTGCCAATCTATGGAGAAGCTGGAGCGACCTTTACGCTGTTTTCTTTGCAACTAGCGATGGATCTCTATGACCAGTTGGCAGAAATCACAGAAACTGCCAGTGCGAACGTTCTTTTAACCAAAGCAGAGATCCTTGAAAGAGAGCCAGACTTATGTCCAGAAAATCTGGAAGGTGGCGGTGTCTATCTGGATTTTAACAACAACGATGCCCGATTGGTGATCGAAAATATTAAGCAAGCACAGGTAGACGGTGGCTTGATGATCAGTCGCGCAAAGGTCATTGAGCTCTTGCATGATGTTTCTGGCAAAGCAATCGGTGCTGTCGTGGAGGATCAGCTGTCAGGTGAAACCTTCATGATTCAGGCTCGGGTGATCATCAATGCGACAGGTGCTTGGTCGGACGAGCTGAGACGATTGGATCATACGAACGATCTGCCTCCACAAATGCGCCCAACCAAAGGCGTACATCTAGTGGTAGATCGCAGCAAACTCTCTGTTTCGCAACCCATCTATTTCGATACAGGAAAAAACGATGGACGCATGATCTTTGTGGTTCCCCGTGGAGAAAAGACCTATTTTGGAACGACCGATACAGATTATCAGGGAGAGCTTGAACAACCACGTGTCGAGCCAAGCGATGTCGATTATTTATTGGCGGTCGTCAATCATCGTTTTCCTAAAGCGCAGCTCACGGTGCAGGATATTGAAGCAAGCTGGGCAGGCTTACGGCCATTGATCGCCAGCAACGGCGGCTCTGACTACAATGGCGGCAGTCAGAAAACAATCACCGAAGAAAGCTTTCAAAAAGTCGTGGCGGCAGTCAAAGAATACGTGGCTCACCCAGAGACTCGTGAAAAAGTAGAAAAAACCATTCTCGAAGCCAAAGCATCGAGTGGTGGAACCAATCCTTCACAAGTCTCCCGTGGCAGCAGTTTGACTATTTCCCCAAATGGTTTGCTGACGCTAGCTGGTGGGAAACTCACCGATTATCGTTTGATGGCGGAAGGTGCCATACAAAAAATACAGGAAATTTTAGCCAATGATTTTCAAAGAAACTATTCACTGATCGATTCAACAGAATATCCCGTTTCTGGTGGACACATTGATCATCAGAAGGTTGAAGAAGAACTGGCTCGTTTGGCAAAATTAGCCAAGGAAAAAGGCTTGAGTGAAGACGATGCCCGCTATTTAGCTCATCTTTATGGATCGAATCTGCCCACCGTCTTAACTTATGAAGAACCTGTGACAGGTTTGTCTGTAAGGGATAGCTATTCATTGAATTACGCCTTGTACGAGGAGGCAGTCTTGACGCCGACTGATTTTTTGATGCGACGCACAAATTTTCTGTTGTTCATGCGTGGCGAACTGGATCAAATCAAAGAACCAGTGATTGCAAAAATGAAGAACTTCTTTCAGTGGACAGAAACAGAGACAGAAGGATATACTGCAGACTTAGAAACAATCATTACAGCATCTGATTTGAGAGAGATAAAGGAGCAAATACATGAGAAACATTAAATTAACGATCGAATACGATGGCAAACGCTATTTAGGCTGGCAACGACTAGGTGATTCGGACAAAACGATCCAAGGCAAAATCGAGAGCATTCTGAAACAAATGACGGGAGAAGAGATTGAGATCACCGGCTCTGGTCGAACCGACTCTGGTACCCATGCCAGAGGACAAGTAGCAAATTTCAAGACCGAGCATTCGATGGCACGTGCAGAGATGCTTGATTTTTTGAATCGTTATTTGCCACGTGACATCGTAGTGAAGAAAGTAGAGGAAGTACCAGAACGTTTCCATGCTCGTTACAATTGTGTGGGAAAACAATACAGTTACTACGTTTGGAACGAGCAGATACCAACTGTTTTCGATCGCAATCACAGTTTCCATGTTCCAGAGAAGCTAGACTTGGAAAAAATGGAGGAAGCCTGTCAAAAATTGATCGGCACACATGATTTTATCGGTTTTTCGGCTTTGAAGAAAACTAAAAAATCTACGGTAAAGACGATCAACGAATTGTCGATCAAAAGAGAAGGCGGCATGTTGTGTTTTACTTTTAAAGGTGATGGCTTCTTATATAAAATGGTCAGAATCATCATGGGCACGATATTAGAGATTGGTGCTGGCAAGATGCCAGTGACGGTTATCGATGAGATTTTTGAAAACAAGATCAGAAAAGATGCGGGAGAAACCGTTCCAGCACAAGCTTTATTTTTGGATGAAGTGTATTATCGGTGAAAAAAATAGTCAAGTGGAGATTGCTATTCAGTAGGATGGCAATCTCTTTTTTAGTTGTCGAGGGTTTGTATTTACCCTACCTTGTCTTTTTAATCTAACCGATATATAATATTTTTGGATTGAAAAAAATAACTATTTCAGAAAATCATTTCATGAATGTTCGTGTAAAACAAAGATGAAGGAGTTAGTCAAAAATGGATAAAGCACAACTTACCAACTTGATCGATGTCGCAGCTGGCAGAAAACCAGCAGACTTGGTGTTAAAAAATGGTGTGATCATCGATGTGTATCAAGGAACGACACTAACAGGCGATGTGGCAATCGTAGATGGAAAAATCGCGGGCATCGGGAGTTCGTATGAGGGCAAAGAAATCCGTGATCTAAAAGGAAAATATATTGCGCCAGGCTTGATCGATCCTCACATCCACGTCGAGTCTTCTTATGTGACACCAGAGGAATTTGGTCGTCTCCTTGTCCCACATGGAACCACGACTGTTTTAGCGGATCCGCATGAGATCGTCAATGTCGCAGGTTTAAAAGGCTTGGACTACATGATCGACGCAGCCAAGAACACAGCTTTGGATATCCAGTATATGCTGCCATCCTGTGTGCCGGCAACGACGATGGAAAATGCTGGTGCAGTCTTGCAGGCTGAAGACATGATTGCTCCTTTAAAAGAAGGCAAAGCAGCTGGCTTGGCAGAGTTTATGGACTTTCCAGGTGTGATCCAGGCGCAAGAAAAAGTGATCGATAAATTATTGGTAGCCAAAGAATTGAACAAACGGATCGACGGACACAGCCCGATGGTATCTGGGAAAGAGCTGAATGCGTATATCGCTGCCGGTGTTGAAAACGATCATGAATGTTCGACCGTTGAGGAAATGCAAGAACGATTGTCACGAGGCATGTATGTCTTTTTACGTGAAGGCTCAGTTACACAAAACCTACGAACCTTGCTTCAAGGAGTGACACCGCGTAATAGTCATCGCTGTACACTTTCGGGCGATGATGTTCAGGCGAAAACGATTCTGGAAAACGGGCATATCGACAACAGTATTCGGATTTGTATCGAAGAAGGTATCGATCCGATTCAAGCGATCCAAATGGGAACGATCAACACTGCACAGTGCTGTCAATTGCGAGATCGAGGAGCAGTTGCTCCAGGCTTACAAGCTGACCTGATCATTTTTTCTGATTTACAAAACTTCACCGTAGAGCAAACCTACATCGAAGGGAAACTTGTGGCTGAAGACGGAAAATACGTCGGCCCATTTGCTCGTGCGGAGATTTCAGCAGTCCAGTCTAGCGTTCATATTGGCGACTTTTCTGTAGACAAGCTAGTGCTGCCTTTAACTTCGGATAAAGCTCGAGCAATCGGTGTGATCCAAACCGAGGCATTGACCAATGAGGCGATTGTTTCTGTTAAACGTGATCCAGCAGGAAACTATGTTTATGATGAAACACAGCCGGTGGCCAAAATCGCTGTAATCGAACGTCATCACAACACCGGCAATGTGTTTGTTGGTTTGATCAAAGATTATGGCATCCAAAAAGGAGCAATCGGTCTTTCGATCGCTCACGATTCACACAATCTGATCGTTGCCGGAACGAGCGATGCAGATATGGCCATCGCCGTTGAAAAATTAAAAGAGCAAGATGGTGGTGTCGTCTTGATCGAAAATGGGGAAGTTCTGGCAAGCATGGCATTGCCGATTGGCGGCTTGATGAGTGACCTCACCGGAGAAGAGATTGCAGCACAGCAGGAAAAAGTCAATCAAGCAGCGCATCAGAGATTAGGTGTTGCCGAAGATGTGGACCCGATCATGACTTTAGGCTTTATGTCATTGGCGGTCATTCCTAACTTAAAAATCACCGATGTCGGTTTGGTCGATGTCACAAAATTTGAATTTGTTCCGGTTTCGGTTGAAGAATAATTAGCTAGACGCTTGCTAAATGCAGGCGTCTATTTTTTTCGGAAATATTTTTCCTAGCCAGACAATCTGTTATGATAGAAGTAATGAAAAAAAGAAGCGGAGTATCTATATGAAAGAAGCAAGTCGGACAATCCAACTGATGGGAACGACGATCCAGCTCTGGATTCAGCATGTGAATCCAGAACCCTTGGCTGAAGAAGCGGTTCGTCGTCTCTATGATTATGAACAGCGATTCAGCGCCAATCGTCCCTCACATTTAATGACGATCAATCAGCAGGCAGGCAAAAGATCAGTCAACGTGGAGGCGGATTTATTGGAGCTGATCCGTATTGGAAAGCAGCACAGTTTACCACGAGACAGTTTCTTGAACATTGCGATCGGGCCCTTGACGCAAGCCTGGCATATTGGTTTTCAAGATGCGGTTCGTCCAAGCGATACACAGATCAAAAAACTGCTATCCTGTATTGATCCAAATAGAATCGAGATAGACGAAGAGCAGCAAACGGTCTTTTTGCAGGAGAACATGTCGATCGATCTCGGAGCCTTGGCCAAGGGATATTTTGCCGATCAGCTGCTGGATTATTTTAAATCACAAGACGTGCAATCAGCGATGATCGATCTGGGTGGCAATGTGCTCGTTTACGGAGACGCGCCCAATCGTGAAGATACATACTGGCGTGTGGGAATCCAAAATCCTTTTCAACCTCGAGGGAATTTTGTTGCGGCGTTGAAAGTGAAGAATCAGTCGGTCGTGACTTCCGGTATTTATGAACGAACCAATACATTTGACGGCCAAAAATACCATCATATCTTTGATCCTCACACTGGTTATCCAGTCGATACGCAAATTGCGAGTGTGACCATTGTTTCAGAACATTCGATTGACGGCGAGATTTGGACAACTCGTTTGTTTGGTCACTCTGCGGAAACGATTTTGACGACACTTGATCATGTAGCAGGGGTAAATGGCTTGGTGATCACGAAGGAAGGGCATGTGTATTATTCTAAAGAATTAGCGGAGCAAATCATTCAAAATTGAAGACAGAGATTTTACAAATAGCAGTTGTATATTTTGTTTTTTTCTGTTTCAATAGTACAAGAGAATTTTTTGCTTTTACAGCTAGTGAAAGAAGAGTTAATTTAGATGAGGGGTTCGACAATGACGAGAAAAATGGGATTTGATCCACAGAAGTATATCGAAGAACAGTCCAAATACATTTTAGAGCGTGTCAATAATTACGACAAATTATACTTGGAATTTGGTGGGAAATTGATCGGTGACATGCATGCAAAACGTGTATTGCCAGGCTTTGATCAGGATGCAAAAATCAAATTGCTCCATAAATTAAAAGACAAAACAGAAATTATCATCTGTGTGTTCGCGGGAGATATTGAGCGCAACAAGATTCGTGGAGACTACGGAATTACTTACGACATGGACATTATGCGTCTGATCGATGAATTGAGTGATTATGAGTTAGCAGTGAACAGTGTCGTTATCACACGTTACAGTGGGCAGCCGTCCACAAAGATTTTTATCAATAAACTGAAGCAACGCGGAATCAAAGTGTTTACTCATCGGGAGATCGAAGGCTATCCAGTCAATGTCGATAAGATCGTGAGTGACGAAGGTTTTGGTCAAAATGAATTTATTCCAACGACTAAACCAATCGTGGTCGTGACTGGACCGGGAGCCGGAAGCGGGAAGTTGGCAACTTGTTTGAACCAGCTTTACCATGAAAGCCGTAACGGTAATACAGGCGGGTATTCTAAGTTTGAAACCTTCCCTGTTTGGAATGTGCCGTTAAGACATCCACTGAATATTGCCTACGAAGCCGCAACGGTAGATTTGAAGGATGTCAACATGATCGATTCCTTCCACTTCGATCATTACGGAGAAGTAGCCATCAATTACAATCGTGATATGGAATCTTTCCCAATTATTAAGCGGACGATCGAACGGATTACGGGTCGTGAATCTGAGTTCCATTCACCGACAGACATGGGGGTCAATCGTGTCGGCTTCGGCATTATTGATGACGAGGTTGTGCAAGAAGCTTCGAAACAAGAAATCATTCGTCGTTATTTTGAAACAGAGTGCAGTTATAAAAAAGGAACAACCGATCGCGATACGTTGAAACGCAGTCAGATCATTATGGAAGAAATCGCTTTGCGACCAGAAGATCGCCCGGCTGTCCAACCAGCGCGGGAGTACGCGGAGCAATTAAAGCAATCAGATGATTGGGATCAAGAATTCACACCATCCGTTGTTGCTTTGGAGCTAACAGATGGTCAAATCATCACGGGTCGAGCGTCTGAATTGATGGATGCCAGCGCCTCAGCGATTTTGAACACCATCAAGAAGCTGGCAAATATTGCCGATGAAATCTTGCTCTTGTCACCTAATATTTTAGAGCCAATCCAAAAACTGAAGACGGACGAGCTTTCCGGTCGGATCACTTCACTGAATACGTCAGAGATTTTGATTGCTTTGTCGATCAGTGCGGTCACCAATCCAACCGCTCAATTAGCTTATGCACAATTCAAGAAACTCAAAGATGCGCAAGCTCATTCAACAGTCATTTTAAATAAAGAGGATGAGCAAGTATTACGCAATCTAGGAATTTCCTTCACTTGCGATCCCATCTTTTCGTCTAAAAATCTCTTTTATGTATAGTAGAACAACGCCTAAACTTTGTGATAAGTTTGGGCGTTTTTTTATCGGATGATACAAATTATGGAGGTTTCATAAAATTTACAAAATTAAATTGACATCCGAAACGTTTCGGATTATACTTGTAAATGAGTTAAGCGCTTACAAAACAGGAGGGATAGAGATGAAAAAATTGTTAAAACGTTTTGGGATCGTCGGAATGTCATTAGGTGTGCTGGTAGGTTTGACAGCCTGTTCTTCGGGTGGTGACACTGCAGGTAGCGGTGAAGATGGCGACAGTGATGTCACATTGACCGTGGGTTTTTGGAAGGGTGATTCTACCTCGGAAGATTCTGCACGTAAGAAAGCATTTGATGCATTCACTGAAAAAACAGGAATTGAAGTAAAAGAAAAAGTTTACAATGATTATGAAACACAGTTGATGACCGACTTAGTTGGCGGTACGGCACCAGATGTCTTTTATGTAGATGCTTCTAATTTACCAAGTTTGACTGCACAACAAATTTTAGAGCCATTGAACAGTTTTATTGATGAAGAAGAAAATTTCAATCAAGAAGATTTCTATGAGCCGATCTTCAACGCTTTTGTCGAAGATGGCAGTGTTTATGGTGTTCCCAAAGATTACTCGACACTAGGCTTTTATTACAATGAAGAATTACTGGGAGAAGCTGGTTTGAGTGTGGCGGATATTCCGACAAACTTCGAAGACTTGGAAGGCTTCTTGACAACATTGAAAGAAGAGCTGCCAGATGTACAGCCAATGGTCTTCTCACCATTACTTGCTAGACAAATGTATATTGCACAATCCAATGGCGGTAAGATCGTCAATGAAGATGGCACGGCCAACTTGGATGATCCGCAAGTTATTGAATCTTTGGAACCATTGGTAGATCTTTATGAAAAAGGTTTGGTCCGTTCAGCTGACGATTTAGGTGACGGCTGGCCGGGAGATACTTTTGGACGTGGTGGTGCAGTGATCAGTGATGAGGGTGCTTGGATGGTGTCTCACTTGAAGACAAACTTCCCGGATCTTCAAT
This sequence comes from Enterococcus olivae, assembly GCF_053760925.1. NCBI lineage: Bacteria > Bacillati > Bacillota > Bacilli > Lactobacillales > Enterococcaceae > Enterococcus > Enterococcus olivae. Next base: position 82,713 of record NZ_JBSMVT010000004.1, on the reverse strand, counting down.
GGGGTGTGACAGAAGTACCAACGATCAATGGTGAAAAAGGCAATATGGCCTTTACTGTTAGCTACTCGATGAATGCGGCAACAGCCCACAAAGAGGAAGCATGGCAGTTGATCAATCATTTGACCAACGATGCGATGAAAGATTATGCAGAAGAAGCGTCTGTACTTCCATCAAGAAAATCAGTAGCAGAAGAGTTGAATATCGACTCTGACGAGATCATGGCATCTTTTGCTGAAGCTGCGAACTACGCAACAGCCTGGCAGGATGGCCCGAACTTGACATTGATTGCTTCTCGTTATGAAAATATGTTCCCTTCCGCATTAAAAGGGGAGATGTCTCTTGAAGAAGCATTAAAAGAAGCTACTGAATCGGCAAATCGTGACATTGACAATCAATAAACAAACTAATTGGCGATGCAGGAATTTTTCCTGCATTGCCTTAAATTTTAAAAGGGGTGAGTAAGTTGAAGAGATACGGGGAGAAGATACAGGGAGTGCTTTTTTCACTTCCAGCTGTCATCATACTTGTAATATTTACACTACTGCCAATCATTTATTCTTTTTACCTGTCATTCAATAAGGTGAACTTAGTTGGCGATGTGACCTATGATTTTGTGGGCTTGAGAAATTATATTACAGCTATTCAGGATCCACGTGTGATCATTGCAATGAAAAATACGATGAAATATGTTCTGTTCGTTGTGCCAACACAAACGCTGTTGGCGTTGCTGCTAGCATATATTCTGAATTCCGGAATCAAATTTCAAAATAGTTTTCGTACGATGTTGTTTCTGCCAACGTTAACTTCAAGTTCGGCATTGACGATGATCTTTATGTTTTTATTCAGTGTCAATGGTCCGATCAATAAATTTTTAGTGGCAGGCGGGATTCTGGATGCACCGATCGGATTTTTAAATGAAAGCTCGACGGTGCTGTATGCGATTATTGTGATGAATGTCTGGTCGACCGTCCCAATGTTTATGACGATCTATCTTGCAGGTCTGCAGGATATTCCGAAAACGATGTACGAAGCAGCCGAGATCGATGGGGCAAACGCCTTTCAGAGACTGACCAAGATCACGGTTCCCCAGCTAGTACCTGTAACGAATTATATTTTAATGGTTGGCTTGGCGTCTACCTTCCAACTATTTGACCAAACCTATATCGTTTCAGGAGGATCAGGGGGGCCCAACAATGCAACGCTGACGCTGTCTTTGATCATTTATCAATACGCATTCAAGACATTTGGAACAATGGGCTATGCTTCAGCGATCGCCGTTGTTTTGACACTCTTTATCTTTGTGGTCACGATGATCCTAAGAAGATTCAGTAATGAGGATGTTACTGGGGAAGGAAGGATTTAATATGAGAAAAATAAAACTCTCCAAAGTCATTTTATACAGTATTTTGATCGTTTATGCAGTGATCACGGTGTATCCTTTCTTGTGGGCAACCTTTGCCTCGATCAAACCCTACAGCGAGATCGTTGGTGGTGGATTGAAGTTGCTTCCTGAACAACCGACACTGGACAATTTCCGTTACATTTTTACACAGGACCCGTTGTTTCCTAAATGGGTCGTGAATTCTATCGTGATCGCTACGATCGGGACCTTTTTGAATGTCGTGTTCAACAGTATGTGTGGTTATGCATTGGCAAGGCTGCGTTTTCCTGGGCGTAAACCCTTATTGCTGATCGTGATGATCTGTATCATGGTACCCGCACAGATCTTGTTGATTCCCAACTATTTGATTATGCGTCAATTAGGTTTGCTGGACACGTATTCGGCCTTGATCATTCCTTCAGCAATCAACTTTTCTTACATCTTTATGATGCGGCAGTTCTTTATCTCATTTCCAAGAGAAATCGAAGAAGCAGCAGAAATCGATGGCTTGGGACGTTTTATGATCTTTTTCAGGATCGTTATGCCAATGGCGCGGGCCTCGGTCGGAACACAGGCAATCTTTGTCTTTCTGGCATTTTGGAATGATTTTATGAAACCTTTGCTTTATGTGACATCTCAGGATAAGTATACGTTGACATTAGGTCTACAGTCCTTTCAGTCTCAGCATGCCACTCAGTGGAATTATATTATGGCAGCCGCTGTCGTCACGATCGCGCCGATCATTGTCATGTATATCGTGCTAAATAAATACTTCATGAAAGGCATGAAAATTGGCGGTGATAAGTAGATGTCGAAGCTTACCAATCTTACTCTAATCAATAGTTCTAATGTAGAGATTCAACAGACAAAGCAAGCAGAACAAACAATTTATGATTTGACCGTGATAGATGATCGAGAACCCTTGGCGGTGACCTTTTCTTTTCCGTTGATCGAGATTTCTCGATTTTGGACACCCGTCTCTGGTGGAGAAGATCATTTGCCGAATCTATGGAGTACACCATTGGAAACACAGATCAATTATTCGATGCCGTTGTTTTCTTTTTTGAATGAAGCAGGGCAAAATAAATGGGTCGTGGCACTGTCAGAAGCAAAATACAAGGTAGAAACATTAGTAGGTGTTCATGAGGAAACGGCTTGTCTTCATCTGACTTTTCGCATTCCGCAGCTGTTTGATCTGCGGCAATTGTACATTTATACGGATGAGGAAACAAAAGAATTCTATCAGGGGATCACCGAAGCGCGTCAATGGATGTATCAGATCAATGATTTGGAACCACTGGCTCGCAATGAAAAAGCCTATCAGCCAGTATACTCTACTTGGTACAGCTTCCATCAATCATTGAATCAAGTGGCGATCGAGAAGCAGAAGGAATATTTTAAGGAAAATCATTTGAAGACGATCATTCTGGATGACGGCTGGCAAACAGATGATAGCAATCGAAGGTACGCCTATGCTGGCGACTGGGAGATCGCTCGAAAGAAATTTCCAGATATGAAGAATCACATCCAGAAGTTTCAAAAGGAAGGAATCAATTATCTCGTTTGGATCACCTTGCCATATATTGGTAAAAACACGGCAGCTTTTCATCGATTTGAGCAGAAATTTTTGTACTATGACGAGTACCAGCAGGCAGGAATTCTGGACCCGAGATATCCAGAGGTTCGCGAATATTTGATTGAGAAGCTGATGCATCTGATCGAGGAATTGAATTTGGATGGACTAAAAATCGACTTTGTGGATGCCTTCAAAGAGAGCCAGCCGATCAGGAATGAGGCGATGGATGGTTTGTCTTTAGAGAACGCGATCGAGGAATTACTGCAGGAATTGACAAAGCGATGCATCGCTTATAAAGCTGATTTTCTGTTTGAATACCGGGAGGATTATTTTGGTCCGTGGATGAATCAACTGGCCAATATTATCCGAGTAAAGGATTGTCCAAATGACCTGAATCGCAACCGCTACAGTATTGCCAATCTGCGCTTGCTGTGTCCAACAGCGGCGATCCATTCAGACATGATCCTTTTCCATAGCGAAGAGACGATGGCATACACTGCTTTTCAACTGCTCCATTGTCTGTTTGGGGTGATTCAGCTTTCAGTGGATCTTACACAGCTTTCATCTCAACAGCGAAAACTGCTTCGTTTTTGGATGAATTATCAGCAAGAGAATTTCAGTACTTTATTTGAAAAAGCCTTTCAACCGCTGAATCCTCACGCTCGTTACAATCTAATCATTGCAGGCGATGAAACGAAGAAAATCACTGCCAAATATCAATCGGATATCGTGTTACCTTTGGATAGAATGCGGGCGGATGAAGTAGACATTATCAATGCCACCCTGGATGACTCATTGGTACTTTCGGATGAAAAACAGGAAGCAGTCACGTACGAGCTAACGATTTTTGATGTCTTCGGTGAGTTCGTCGACAGCAGAAAAACAATCATTGATCGCATCAGTACGATAGAGGTACCGAGCGGCGGCTTTATTAGAATCAAGAAATGGCAGGGAGGATACGATGGAAAAAATAAATTATAGAAACGACTGGCAAATTTCCAGTGATCAGTTTGACGAAAGCAATCTGGCGAAATTTGAATCGATCATGGCATTAGGCAATGGTTATTTGACAATCAGAAATAGTCATGAAGAAGTCTATCCTTTAGAAAAAAGGAATTTTTTTGTAGCAGGTATGTTCAACAAATTTTCTGAAGACGAAGTCACTGAACTGGCGGCTTTTCCAGATATCAGCAAGATCGTTCTTTGGATCAACGGGCACCGTTTCTCTTTGCTGCAGGGAAAAACAGAGGAATTTGTTCATCTGTTTGATTATCGAACCGGTGAATCTAAGCGGTCGTTCATCTGGAGCTTGGATGAGAACATCTGCTTGCGATTTTGTTTTAGCAAGTTTGTCTCTATGGACAACAAGCATTTGACTGCTACGCATTTGGAACTGGAAAATTTAGGAGAAACAGTCGACGTAGTGATTGAATCTGGGATCGACGGGTCAGTGACCAATACTGGTAGTCAGCATTTCGAAGAAGGCGAAAAACGCTATTTTGATAAAAAAAATCTGTATGTCAAAACGCAGACGACAGAATCAGATGTGGTGGTTGCTGTGGCCTGTCGTCACCACTTGTCAGTAGCACACACAACTCGAGCAAGAATGGCACGCAGACAGATTTATGAGCGCAAGCAATTTCAGTTGGGGCAAGGAGAGACGGCGACCTTCACTAAATGTTCATTGGTGAAGACGGATCGTGATCTGGCGTATGAGAAAGAAACCTATTTAAAGGAATCTTTGCTGACAGAATTGGATCGTCTTTCTTCGCAAACCTATGAAGAATTGTTTGAGAAAAATCAACAAGCCTGGGAAAAAATCTGGACGGAAGGCAAGGTCCAGATCAAAGGAGCGATACGCGATGCATTGCTGTTGAATTTTTCACGTTACCATCTTCATGCGATGTCACCGATCCATGATCCACGTATGAATATTGGTGCTAAAGGAATGACAGGCGAAGGCTATAAAGGGCATACCTTCTGGGATACAGAAATTTTTATCTTGCCTTATTTTATTTATATGTATCCGGAATGGGCAAAAAATCTTATCCTGTACCGAGTCAATGGTTTGGAAGCGGCGAAGAAAAATGCACAAAAGAATGGATACGATGGTGCGCAATATCCTTGGGAGTCAGCTTGGCTTTCCGATGGAGAAACGACACCGGAATTTGGGGACATCGATGTCGTTACTGGTCAGGCAACACCGATATTGACAGGGAAAATCGAACATCATGTGACCGGAGATGTGATTCAGGGGGCGTTGGAATATTTAAAAGCCACTCAGGATGAAGCGCTGGAGGAACAGTTGTTTGAAGTCATCATGGAGACGGCGAAGTTTTGGTGCTCTCGAGTTACTTGGCAGGAAGCAAAGCAACGCTACGAGATTTTGGATGTGATCGGTCCGGATGAGTACAAGGAACATGTAGACAACAATGCGTACACCAATTATCTAGCTAAATACAATTTGGATCATGCCTTAAAAACCTTTGAAGAGCATGTCGGGACGGAGAAAAACAAGGCGTACCAACAGGATATCGAGAAGATCAGAGCTGTCGCTGAAAAGCTCTATCTGCCTGTAGCAAATGAACAAGGGATCGTGCCACAGGATGATACCTACCTACAAAAAGAAATTCTAGATTTGACTTCTTACTTAGCAGATGAAGAAGTCAATACGATCTTTCTTGATTACAATTTGGAGCAGGTCAACGAAATGCAGGTCACGAAGCAGGCAGATATTTTGCTACTGTTGTCTCTGTTCATTGAGCAATTTAGTGAAGAGCTCTTGCTTAAAAACTGGGATTATTATTATCCTAAGACACTGCATGATTCTTCCTTGTCGCTTACGACACATTGCACCTTTGCCTTGCAGCTGGATAAAATCGATTTGGCCTATGACCTATTCCAGCGTTCCTTTGACATCGATCTTGGTGCAAACAACATGAAATCTTCTGATATGGGGATTCATTCGGCTTCTATGGGTGGCGTTTGGCAAAATGTTGTTCGAGGATTTGGTGGATTCTCACTCGAAGAAGGTCAAATTCGAATTCAACCACGGCTTCCAGATGCTTGGGAAGAGCTCATTTATACGGTGAACGTCAGTGGTGCCAAACTGGAAATCACCGTTACAGCAGACACGATCCTGGTTAAAAACTTAAAAGGCAGTGTGCCAAGTCTTGTAATTAATGGTAAAATCTATTCAATAGATAAAAATCAGTTACTAGTCAAGAGGTAAAGAAGGTGCACCCAAAATGATTACGTTAAAAGATATTGCAAAATTATCCGGTTATTCGGTCACAACCGTCTCTAGAGCGTTGAATGGCTATAGTGATGTGAACGAGGAAACACGTCAGCATATTCAGAATATTGCAGACCAGCATGGCTATGCCCCCAATGTGTTGGCCAAAGGTTTAGTCAGCCAAGATTCTAAGACATTCGGTTTCATTACTTCGCATTTCTCGCAAACCAAGACACCGCTGATCGACAATTTTACCTTCAGTCTGTTTATTCGATCAATCGAAAAAGCCAATGCCTTAGGCTATGATATCGTTTTGATCCATTACAATGAAAAACTACAAAAAAACAAAACATTTAAACAGCTGATTGCCGAGCGTAACCTTTCGGGTGCTATCATACAGGGGTTTGACCGTGACGATGAATTGTGTCAAGATGCGTTAAACTCTAAAGTACCAACAGTTTTTATCGATATGGGACTTGATAATGAAAGTTCTGGCTTTGTTGTTTCTAATATTCGGAAAGCAGCAAAGATGGGCTTTGAGTATTTAGTAGACTGTGGTTATCGGAACCTGCTCTTTATTTTCGGTTCTGAGGAATCATGGGTCACAGATCAATGGAAAGAAGCCGTTGCTGAAGCATCTCAGCAGTATCAAGGAGTGCTTGATTCTATCGCGTCGCTTAATGGAAATTATAGCTTGGAGGATACGATCGATCTAATCGTTGACAATCAGGCGATGGTCCAGAAAGAGAAGCTGGCAATTTTTTGTGCAAGTGACCATATGGCAGTCGGTGCGATCAAGGGATTGGAAAAACTCCAGATCAAGGTACCCGATCAAACGGGGGTATTGGGCTATGACGGTATGGTCATTTCTCAATATCTGACACCATCGTTATCTACGATTGCTCAAAATCCTGAAGAGCTTAGTGCCAAGGCAGTGGAAATGCTCTTGGAGATCATGAACAATAAACAGAAGAGAGCCAGCTACATTTGTAAAGAGGTCGAAGTGGAGCTGATTATCAGAGAATCCACGAAGGAGTTGAAGCATGATTGATTTATTCGTAAATAGTGTGCAGCTGAATGTCAAAAAAACAGCAGACTATCGCAACGATAAATTGTCAAAGTTTATTTCTTACTTGATCTTGTTGATTTTAAGTTTAAGTATGCTCGTCTTGTTTTACAATCTTAGTCAGATTAAGCTAGATGAATTTTTAACTTTGACCGCAGATTCGAAAATCCAACTGATTGATACACAGCTGCAAGAGAATCCTGCGGTGGCGGAGATCAATCAGCAAAGTGCTTATACAGGGATCACGATGTCTGAGGATCATTTGCAGATCCGTAATGTCGGTGCATTCCCCTATGAAACGCTGCAGGATGTGACACAATACTCTTCTCATGCGTTTTTGTATGATGTCTTGAATGACAGCCAAGGAACCTTGCGAAGTTTGATGTTCATTACCCTTTATTTAAAGACAATTCCTTTTATTCTTGCTGCGATTTTCTTGGTAGGGATAATGAGCTATCTCTTCTATCGTACATTGAAGAATACGGGCTATGATTACAAAGAAGCCTTCAAGATCTGTACCTCTTTGCTGACGCTACCTGCGATTGCCTATACAGCGGTAAGAGTGGTAGGTCTGCGGGAAGCGACAGCACTGTTCTTTTTCAGTATGGCTTACATCATTCTTGTCTTTTATGCTTCACGAGTTATTTCTGGGGACAACAAGTAAACCGTGTTCTTCAAGAAGTACTCAACAGTTTTTTTGAAAAAACATCCCGGCCAACCTGTTTGATCGACAGGTTGGTCGGAATGTTTTACTATTTTTTTATGATCATGTTGATCGCCTGTTCCAGTTTTTTTGACTGTTTCTCAGGATCATCTTCAGGATCAACAAAGCAGTTTTTTAAGTTTTCAGCAACGATCATCCCCATGACACGATCAATACTGGAACGAACAGCACTGAGCTGTGTGATGACATCCACACATTCTTTTTCTTCCTCAATCATTTTTTGAATCCCGCGTATCTGCCCTTCTGTTCGTCGCAGGCGATGAATAACTTTCTTCTGTTGTTCTTTCATGCGATTTCCTTCTTTCTCAAAGCTCTTGGTTTGAATATACCGTAAGAGGGTATAGAGGTCAACCGATTTGAAAAAGATAAAAAGCTTGACAGACGGATTAATCAATAGTTTAATATACCCCATAAGGTATATTAAAGGAGTGTATGAAATGTTTGGATTTATTTTTAACAGTGTGCCGTCTGTCTCAACAGCAGAGCTTTCCCAGCGATTATCCGAGAATATAAGCATCTTAGATGTACGGACACCATCTGAATACCGCAGTGGGCATCTTCCAACTGCGAAAAATGTGCCATTGAGCAAGATCAGCAGCTACAGTTTAAAAGAAAAACAAGTCTATGTTATTTGTCAGTCCGGCATGAGAAGTCGACAGGCAGCAAAGCAGCTGAAGAAAAAAGGTTATGAAGCGATCAATGTTCGCGGTGGTATGAATCAATGGACTGGAAAAATCAGAGGAGGGAAATAAATGAAAATAATCATTGTAGGAGGCGTAGCAGGTGGGATGTCTGCAGCTACTCGTTTGCGAAGATTGATGGAAGATGCAGAGATCGTTGTGCTAGAGAAAGGACCATTTGTCTCTTTTGCAAATTGCGGACTGCCCTATCATGTCTCTGGCGAAATAGCAGAGCGTGATGAATTAGTAGTTCAGACACCGCAAGCATTACGATCACGGTTCAATCTGGATGTCCGTCCGTTTCATGAAGTGATCAGTATCTCGCCAGCAGACCACACGGTAACGATTCGGACAGAAGAAAAGGAATTTGTTGAAAGCTATGACAAACTGATCTTGTCTCCAGGGGCTAGACCGTTTGTCCCGCCGATCAAAGGATTACAGGAAGCGCAAAATGTTTATAGTTTGAGAAACATTCCTGATCTGGATCGGCTGATTTCAGGAATCACAGAAGAAACAAAACAGGCGGTTGTAATCGGTGCAGGCTTTATCGGTCTGGAAATGGCGGAAAATTTAAAGAAACGTGGGCTGGCTGTAACGATCGTGGAAAAAGCACCACAAGTTTTACCGCCGTTGGATGAGGAAATGGCAGCTTTTGTCGAAAAAGAGCTGACTAATCAGGGAGTCCGTGTCATTACTTCTCAGTCAGCGATTCGTTTTGAAGAAGCTGGTAAAAAAATTGTCTTGGAGGATGGACAGGTACTGACTTCCGATTTAACCATCTTGTCTGTAGGTGTTCAGCCAGAGAACCAGCTAGCTGTTGCTGCCGGACTGAAGACAGGACAGCGTGGCGGAATTTTAGTAGACTGTTCCTATAAGACCAGTGAAAAAGATATCTATGCGGTAGGCGACGCGATTCTCGTCAAACAGCAGATTACCGGCGAAGACGCGCTGATTTCTCTGGCTTCTCCAGCAAATCGTCAGGGAAGACAAGTGGCAGACGTAATTGCCGGACTTTCGAGGAAAAATCAAGGAAGTATTGGGACAGCAATCGTTCGCGTGTTTGATTTGTCAGCGGCTTCCACAGGTTTGAATGAGCGCATGGCGAAACTTGCAGGTTTTCCCGTCACGGTTGTACACATTACTGGCAAAGATCATGCAGGTTATTTTCCAGGAGCAACAGACATGACGTTAAAGCTGATTTTTAATGCAGAAACAGGGGAAATCTACGGAGCTCAGGGAGTCGGTGAAAAAGGAATCGACAAACGAATCGACAGTCTAGCGACAGCAATCAAAGGGAAACTGACGATTTTTGACTTGCCTGAACTGGAATTTACTTATGCACCGCCTTTTGGTTCAGCCAAGGATCCAGTGAACATGCTGGGCTATGCTGCAATGAATCTGGCAGAAGGATTGAGTGAATCGGTTCAATGGCATGAATTATCAAAAGAATTGGCACAAGGAAAGAAATTACTGGACGTTCGTACGTCAGCTGAAGTTGCACAAGGTCAATTTGCAGATGCGATCCATATTCCATTGAATGAGTTGCGTGATCATGTAGCCGAATTGGATGCAGAAAAAGAGTATATCATTAGCTGTCATAGTGGCTTGCGCAGCTACATTGCCGAGAGAATTTTAAAACAAGCAGGTTTTAAAGCAAAAAATTTAGATGGGGCGTTCTCTCTTTATCAAGTAATCAGACCGGAGGAAATCAAGTATGTATAAATCAATCGGTATCGATGAATTTGAGCAACGAATCAAACGAGAGAATCTTTCAGTCATTGATGTTCGCGAAGTCCATGAATACCAAATGGGGCATGTGCCGGGTGCAATTAATGAACCATTGAGCAGGTTGGCAGGAGCAAAACTGACTGTAGACAAAGCTCAGGAGCACTATATTATTTGTCAGGCAGGTTCTCGTTCAGCGAGGGCTTGCGAATTTCTTAGCTCGCAAGGATATCAGGTAGTCAATATTATGGGGGGAACTTCCGCTTGGCGGGGGATTTTAGTTTAAAGAAAAGAAAGGAAAGATCCAAATGAAACAGTTAACAAAACAAAATTTTGAAGAAACAGTAAAAGAAGGACTTCATTTGATTGATTTTTGGGCAGTCTGGTGTGGACCTTGTCGTATGCAGGAACCGATATTAGACGAATTAGAAAAAGAGCTGCCATCCATTCAGATCAGCAAAGTGAACGTTGATGAAGAACCGGAATTGTCTGCTCAATTTGGCATCCAAAGTATTCCAACGATGCTGATTTTTCTAGATGGTCGTTTGGTGGATCGTTTGAGCGGTGTCCGTGTCAAAGAAGAACTGAAAAAGGAATTAGCGTATTACATGTAGGCAAGTGTGGATGAATAAGGTAAAATAAAAGAAAGATTGTCAACAAAACAGGAAGCGAGGAGAAACAATGCAATCGATTATTTTTGATTTCAATGGCACCTTATTCAGTGACACGCCAATCCATGAACGCGCCTGGCGGCAATTTCTTCAAGGGATACTGCAAAGAGAGCTAGCAGAAGAAGAATTCCACCAAATCCATGGATGTTCCAATCATTTGACCATGGAAAATTTGTTAGAGAAAAAGCTGACTAAAGAAGAAGGCCATCGATATTCTGAACAAAAAGAAGCTGTTTATCGAAAATTACTTTTACAGGAAGAAAAGATTGAGTTGATAGCAGGAGCGACCGACTTTTTTGATCACCTAAAAGTAAAGGGGATTCCGATGAATATCGCTACTGCCTCACCAAAAAGCAATGTTGATTTTTACTTTGAATTGTTTCAGCTGCACCGCTGGTTCGATCTGGAAAAAGTCGTCTTCAATGATGGCAGCCTAGCAAGCAAACCAGCACCAGACTATTATGTACAGGCAGCGTTGAATATTGACGCAGATCCAAAGGAAATGGTCGTTTTTGAAGATTCATTTATCGGACTGCAGGGAGCAGCTAACGCTCAAGCAAAACAAATCATTGCTGTTGCTACAGAGGATAACCATGAATCGTTACAAAAAACTGGACTGGTCGATTTTGTGATTGATGATTTTACTGATCGACAACTACAAGATCTAATATAACCAAAAGCACGTTTGTTTACGCAAACGTGCTTTTTTTTGAAGTTATTTTGGTACGACAGGAATCCACATTTCACCGAAATACTGACCATCACGCGTCCCCATTTCAACGGTTGTATTTGGTCCGCCGACATACTGGTAGTCTTCGATCTCCATGAGTGCTTGTCCGAAAGCAATCCCTGTTAAGGTATTTTTCAATTCTTCAGGATCAGCTGCTTCGGCTTTGACCACAACATAGGTACTTTTAGGGAACTGGATCACACGAGTTGCTTCTGGCAAGGTTTGTTCTGTCAAGACGTCCATATAATACATCATTTTATTATTGACTGCTTCGTTTACTGCAAACAAATAGTCGTTGTCAGCAAGATTCTGTAATTTCTCTAAAGTACCGTCTTCTGAGGCTTGTGTCCAGAAGTCTTTCTTTTCTTTAGTGATACCCATGTAGTCAGTGTAGTCGCTTTTCAAATCTGTGCCAAATCCTAAAACGGTGAATGCTTCTTTTTCTTCTAAAGTGTATGTTGACATGAGAAATTCCTTCTTTCTTATCTTTTGTTGTTTTTTGTTTCTACGTTTATACTAAAAGAAAACCATGTCAAAAAATGACACTGTTTAGGAGAAAACGATCCATTCAAAGAAACACTGGCTTATACGAGTCCTTATCAACTGACGGCGCGTTTGGAAACAGTTGTTGACGTAAATCAGGGATCAGAGGTTGAGGAGATGATCAACTGGCTATTGTTTCTAGGAAAAGAGGTTCAATTTCGACAGCTTCCGCCAATCTTGGCTAAAGGAGTAAAGCAACGACTTTCAGCAGCTACCAAAGACTGGTGATCAATATTATGTAAAATAGTGTTCAATCTAGCGCAAAACTATATTAAAATAGAGGTAAGAGCAAGAGAGTAGGTGACAAAATGGTCCATACGCACAGTCGTTTATGTCCCGATCTGGTTTATCGTTTCTTACAATTGTTTGCGCTTTTTTTAACAATCTCAGCTTTTTTAATCGATTCGATCTCAGAAATCTGGCAAGGACTTGAGGCGATCATCGTCTCACCAAGTAATTTGACGACGGATTATATAGAGTTGGGTGGTCTGGGAGCAACGTTATTGAACAGTGGTATTTTGACCTTCCTTAGTTTGTTTATGCTAAGAAGGCACGAACATTATTTTTCACCCAATACAGTATTGACGGTCATGTTACTGGCAGGCTATTCTTTTTGGGGAAAAAATTTATTCAACGCAGCCCCCATTTTTATCGGACTGTCTGTTTATCTGAAGCAAAAGGGGGACGATTCTCAAACGGATATCGCAGCAGGTATGCTGGGAACAGCACTTGCTCCAGCAGTGAGCCTCGTCTTCTTTTATTCGGATGACTGGCAGATGAAAGGAATCGCCTTGTTGCTGGGCTTTTTGATTGGCTATACGATTGTGCCAGTATTCAAAAAAGTTCAAAATTTTACTCGAGGGCTGAATTTGTACAATATGGGTTTTGCTGCAGGAGTCCTCAGTATAGCCGTCAACATTGTAGTCACAAAGCTGTTGGGTGTTCCAGTTCCTTGGGTTCGCAGTGAGGTTCAGCACGATAAAGAGATCTTTTATCTACTGTTAGCTCTGTTTGCCGCTGCCGGATTATACGGGATCTATATTTTTTTCAAGTATCATTTTGTTTCGGTCCAACGTCACAAACTCGTAGTGACTTGCATCCATCAACGCTTTGCTTTGCGGGATACGTCAAGGATCTTCAAGTTTTCAATCTATGGTTTTATTGGACTGGGAATCGTGGAGCTGTTTCATGGACAGCTCAATGGTCCAGTCGCTGGAACGATTTTGATTTTTACTGGCTTTAGTATGTATTATTATCACTTTGGACAATACCTCGCACCCGCTTTAGGTGTGATGCTTTCTTATGTTTTATTTTTTCCCGATGCGGGAGTCTCGGAGCGGTTGATTGCGGTCTTGTTCGTTAGTACGATGGCACCTTTTACTAAAAAATACGGGATACTTTTGGGCTTTCTTTCAGGGATGCTCTTTCCCGCAGTGTCTAGACAGTTGAATATTCTACATGACGGAATCAATCTGTATAACAGTGGCTTTGCTGGTGGGGTGACAGCGATCTTGATGTACGGTGTACGCAGAGAGGTCAAACGAATTCCTTTTTTGCGAAAGATTTTTTTCGGTTTACTACCTTACACCTATCAAAAACAACAGAGGCGTTTGAAACAATGGTTCAGAAGAAAATTTTTAAAAAATAGTATCGAAATCATCGTTATCAGATCCAAAAAATAAAAAAGTGGACAAATTTTCATTCGTTTGTTCACTTTTTTCAATGTCATTTGTTTTATAAGTGAGGGGGGAGGAAATGAACAGTTATTCAGAGGAATATTTATTGCGCACAGCCAATGAACTGATTGCTTACCTGAGAAAAATCGGCGCTCGATTGCCAGATGCGCAGGATATCGCTCAAGAAACCCTGCTGAAGATCCTAGAGATCGAAACAGAGATTCCCCCTGATAAGGTCCACGCTTGGATGTTTCGGGTGGGGACGAATCTGTATTTCAATCTATACAAGCAAACCAAGCGCCGTCAGGAGATATTGGAAAGAGATTTCCCTCGTATACCAGAAGAATGGAGCTCCTACAATGAGCAATTATTTATAGCATTGAATCAACTTGATTTGAAGGCCGCTACCGTGCTGATTTTGAAATACAGTGAGGAGCGTTCAATGAAGGAAATGGCTTTTCTATTGGGACGACCTGAAAGTAGTCTGAAAACTGAATTATATCGAGCAAGAAAAAAACTCAAAAAGATTTTGGAGGAGCTGACTGAGGATGGAAGATAAAGAGTTAAAAAAATTGGTCAAAAAATCACGCAATCGCCAAACCAAAAAAATACTGGGAACTTATGCGATCATGCTCTTGTGTTTTGCTCTTATCGGACTGGTGTTTATGAGCGTGTATAATTATGGTCCGTTCAAGGCAGACAAGGTTTCCGGACTTCGCGACGATCGGATCAAAACGGTTGAGCAGCAGTCAGATGTCGGAGCATTGCTTTTTGATCAGGTACAAGAGATACAAATGAATACCGATGTCAATCAGTTGACGATCCACATCGACTATTATGAAGGAGAAAAATTGATTTCTGCCACGGAGCCTTTCCAAGTAGGGGATGCCGAAGAAACGGGAGAGGAGCTTTCTGGCTTGAAGGGCAGCTTGATGTATGGCATTCCGACTGGGGAAAAGCGAATGATCATCGATTTTATTGGAGACGGTTATCGTGCACGAGGGCAACTAGATTTTGATGAGTATCTGACCCTAGAAAAGGATAAGGGCTGGAGCTCTCAGGAGTACTATTACGAAGGGACAGAAAGAATCGAGCGAGACAAAAAATATTATCTATACCTTACTCAAACAGGAGGTAATATGTATTTAGACTTTGAGCAGAATTTGTCAAAGAAAAAACTCAAAGAGACCAAGCAGACGATAGTGATGTATATGGTTTTAAAATAGTAAGAAATTTCAAAATTTCGAAAAAGTCGGAAACGTGTCTGTTTCTGGCTTTTTTTCTTGCTACCAGCTTTATTTACTGCTAGACTAAGTCTCTGCCCGAAAACCACGTTGAAGTTTCCCCAAAACATACATTCTCAAAAACTTTTTAAAGAGGAGATTGCCAATGAACGAGTACATTGAATTTATTCATGCCAGAGAGAACAATCTAAAGAATGTCAGCTTAAAGATCCCGAAAAACAAGATCACTATTTTTACAGGTGTTTCTGGTTCGGGAAAATCCTCGATCGTTTTTGATACGATTGCTCAGGAGGCTGGGCGCCAGCTGAATGAGACCTATGACAGCTATACCCGTTTGTTTTTGCCAAAGTACAGTCGTCCGGATGTGGATGAGATCAATCATCTGTCGACAGCGATCGTCATTAGCTAAAAGAAAATCGGCGGTAGTGCTCGTTCCACATTAGGGACAATCACCGATATCAATGCCTTGTTCCGAGACCTGTTTTCACGTTTTGCGAAACCAAGTTTAGGTTTTGCCAATGCGTATTCTTTCAATGATCCAAGTGGGATGTGTCCAGTTTGTCAGGGAATCGGTCAAACGATTGCTTTAGATACTGAAAAAGCCGTCGATCATGAACGATCTTTGAATGAAGGCGCCATCTTGTTACCGGGTTTTTCTATAGGTTCATGGTACTGGAAGCTTCATGCAGAGACTGGTCTCTTTGATCCTGACAAAAAGATCAAAGAGTATACGCCAGAGGAATACGATCTGTTGATGTATGCTCAGCCGCAAAAAATAACCACTGCGGAAACTGGTGAAATGAATGTACCTATGAGGGGATCGTGACCCGCTTTATGCGGACCAACATTCATACCGAAAAAGAAACCAGCAAGCGGGCTGCAAAAGTCTTGGAGGACTATACTGTCATGAAGGCTTGTCCAGATTGCCACGGGAAAAGATATAATCAAGACGTGCTGGCATCGACCATCGACGGTTACAATATGCACGACCTGACGGCAGTCCAGTTGACTGAACTAAATGAAATTTTGCAGACGATCGATACGGAGACTCGTCATCCAATCATTGCCGGCATTCAAAAGAGAGTCCAAGACATGATCGATATTGGTTTAGGCTATATGGACCTGTGTCGAGAAACCGGGACTTTATCTGGTGGAGAATCGCAGAGAGTCAAGATGGTCAAACAATTAGCCAGCAGTTTGACCAATATTTTGTATATTTTTGATGAACCTAGTACCGGACTGCATCCAAGAGATGTCTATCGTTTGAATGATCTACTGCGCAAGATCCGTGATGCTGGCAATACCGTGTTAGTTGTTGAACACGATCCAGATGTGATCCAGATTGCCGATCATATCGTAGATGTCGGTCCCCATGCTGGCAGACAGGGTGGCGAGATCACCTTTACCGGTAGCTATTCGGAGTTGCTGGATTCTCAGACATTGACCGGTCAATCACTGAGTCAGTCTTTGCCGATCAATCAAGAGCCAAGAAGTGCAACAGAATATTATGAGAGTGCCCACAGCTCTTTGCATAATTTGAAAAATGTCCAGTTACGTATTCCAAAAGGGATCTTTACGGCAGTCACAGGTGTTGCTGGTTCAGGTAAGAGTACGCTGGTCAATGAAGTTTTTGCAAAAAAATTCTCCGAAGCGATTCAAATCACGCAAACACCGATCCATGCCAATAAACGTTCAAATCCAGCGACATATACTGGGATCATGAACAGTATTCGCAAATTGTTTGCCAAAGAGAATGGCGTAGATGCAGGACTCTTCAGTTATAATTCCAAAGGTGCTTGTCCCGAGTGTAAAGGAACCGGTTCGATCGAGCTCAATCTTTCTTTTATGGATAAATCGGAGATCGAGTGTAGCCACTGCCAAGGGAAACGCTACGATCCAACGGTGCTGGAGTATTTGTACAAAGAAAAAAACATTGTGGATGTCATGGATATGACGATCGATGAAGCGGTGGCTTTCTTTGATGCCAAAGATATTCAAAGAAAATTACAAAATCTACAAGAAGTAGGCATCGCCTATTTGACATTGGGTCAACCGATGGATACCTTGTCAGGAGGAGAAGCACAGCGCTTGAAGCTGGCGAATGAGCTAAAAACCAATGGCAATATCTATATTTTGGATGAACCAACTACCGGCTTGCACATGTCGGATGTGAAAAATGTGATTCGAATTATCAACAATCTAGTTGAAAAAGGCAATACCGTGATCGTTATCGAGCACAATGTCGATGTGATCCGAAGTGCCGATTGGGTGATCGATCTAGGACCAGATGGTGGACGAGCTGGAGGAGAACTTCTCTTTGAGGGAACCGTTCAAAACTTACAGAAAGCTGCTACGATCACTGGAAAATATATTTAAAGATGAAGAACATCAGCCACTACTTACAGAGTAGATGCTGATGTTTTTTTATTTGGCGAACCGATTGAGAAAGACTTTCAAGTACAAATGATTCTCTTTATCGTTTAGGGGATATTGTTCCAGTCTAAAAAAATAAAGTGTTATGCTCAAAGTGTGGAAGGGGCGAGCGACATGAAACAGGAGAAAATAGATTGGAAAAGTACAGCAGGATGTACCTGCTTTTTGGTGGTCGGACTAGGGATCGAATTTCTTACAGGATGGGCGTTTTCCAGTTGGCTGTATGCTTTAGCCGTTTTAGCTGGAGGAATCCAGTTGACGATAGCGGGACTGCAAGAACTTTTCAAAGAAAAACGGTTCAACGTAGATTTACTGATGATGCTGGCAGCGTTGGGTGCCGGACTGATCGGCGAATGGCGAGAAGGGGCCTTGCTGATTTTTATTTTCAGTTTAAGTCATGTCATGGAAGAATATGCGACACATCGAAGCAAAAGAGAAATCAATCATTTGTTGGATCAGCAGCCGCAATCTGCGAGGAAAATCTTTTCCAACGGGCGCTCACAGGAAATTCCGGTCGCTGAATTGGTAGTAGGAGATCATTTACTTGTTTTTAAAGGAGAACGTGTACCGACAGATGGCAAAATAATTAGAGGTGTGTCGGAGATCGACGAGTCAGTTGTTACCGGAGAAAGTGTACCGCAGGCAAGAGCAAGAGGCGAAGACGTCTTTGGAGGAACGGTCAATCTAGGCAATGAGCTGGAGCTAATTGTAACGAAAGACAATTCTGAAACACTGTTGGCGCAGATCATTCGACTGGTAGAAGAAGCACAAAACAGTCAGACACGAACGGAAAGCTTTATTCAAAGAATTGAGAATCGCTACGTCCGCGTGATTCTTATTGGTGTACCCTTGATGATCTTGTTCTTTTATTTTGTTTGGCAGTGGTCCCTGACAGAAAGTTTGTATCGGGGAGTCACCTTGTTAGTTGTTGCGAGTCCGTGTGCATTGGTTGCCAGTAGTACACCAGCTTTGCTCAGTGCCATCAGCAACGGTGCCAAACGTGGCGTGCTCTTTAAAGGTGGCACCTACCTAGAGACTCTCTCGGAAATCAAGAGTATCGCTTTTGACAAAACAGGCACATTGACCAAAGGAGAACTGATCGTGACCGATCATTGTTTTTCAGTATCGGAAGAAGAGATTCTGCCAATGGTCGTTGGCTTAGAAGAAAAAAGCACACATCCATTGGCACAAGGAATTCTTCGTAAATGGCAGGAGGATTACTCATCGTTACAGTTAGTGACAGAAGAACTGACGGCACAGGGAATACAAGGAAAATATGACGAGCACACCTATTATATAGGAAAGAAAACCTCAGAATATTCGGATTCCGAAGAAATCATTCAATGGAAGGAAGAAGGAAAAACCGTAGTGTATGTTGAAAGAGATCAGCAGTTTTTAGGAGCGATTGCTTTGTTAGATACATTAAATACGCATGTAAAAGAAATGATTGCTTATTTTCATCAGGAAGAAGTCCATACGCTGATGCTGACAGGAGATGCACAAAAGACGGCGGCCTATATCGCAAAGCAAGCCGGAATCCAGGAAGTCCAAGCAGAATTGCTGCCGGAAGACAAGGTTCGCTATGTCAAAGAACAAAAAGAACGGTTTGGAAAAAATGCCATGCTGGGTGATGGTATCAATGATGCACCTGCATTGTCTACAGCCACTTTGGGGATCGCGATGGGAAAAGGAACAGACGTGGCGATGGATGTCTCGGATGTCGTAATCATGGAAAATGATTTGAGCAAGCTAGTATATACCCATCGTTTATCCAAAAAGATGAAACGAATCATCAAACAAAATATTTTCTTTAGTCTTACCGTGATCCTACTGCTCATTTTCCTGAATATCCAACAAACATTAACGATTCCCTTTGCAGTCATTGGACATGAAGGTAGTACGATTCTAGTAATTTTGAATGGGCTGCGCTTATTACGAAAACTTCCTCAATAGTAGGAAGTTTTTTTACTGTTATCGATTGACAAATGAATGGTTGTTCATGTATTATAAAGATAAACAAATGAGAGTTCGTTCATATGATGAATAGAAGTGTTTGTTAAAAATTTGCCAGCCCTACTTATCAGAATTTTTAAGTTAGTAGGATGGTATGCGTACAAAGAATCAAACTTAAATGTTCAATTTTTTAAAATTTAAATACATTAAAAGAAATAAGGATGCCAGTTCCACTTTCCCAGATTACAAGCTAGTGGAAATGGTATACGGCATTTCAATCAGACTAAAATTTTGCTTTTTAAAAATTTGCCAGTTCTACTTATCAGAATTTTTTAAGTTAATAGGATGGTATGCGTAGAGAGAATCAAACTTAAATTTTCAATTTTTGAAAATTTAAATACGTTAAATCGAAGTAGCTTAATACATTAAAAGAAATAAGGAGTCGATAAAGATGGAATCACATGAAGAGCATACACATACCAGGAGTTGTCATTATGATCACACGCATGAACACGGACATGGTCACGAACACGAGCATGGTCGCCAGCCAGTGATTCTTTATCTAGTTGGTCTCGTCTTATATTTGATTGGCTTTTTAGGTGATTTTTCTACAACTGTCAATCATATTCTCTATATTTTAGCGATGCTGACCGCTGGCTATCATGTGATCTGGGAAGGTTTTGGGGAAACGATCACGGATTCGATTCGTTTGAAAAAATTTCGTCCGAATGTCCATATTCTGATGACTCTAGCAGCAGTGGGCGCTTCGATCATTGGGGACTTTGACGAAGGTGCTCTATTGATTTTGATTTTTGCTGGGGCTCATTTTTTAGAAGAATACGCAGAAGGAAAAAGCCGTAGAGAAATCACCAGTCTGTTGCAAATGAATCCTACAGAAGCCCGTCTTCTTCAAAAAGATGGAAAAATGAAGCAAGTTTCTGTAGAGACACTAAAGATTGGTGATTACCTAAGAGTGCTTCCGGGAGATCAAATTCCCACAGACGGGATCGTGATCGAAGGAATCAGCGCGATCGATGAATCATCGATCAATGGGGAAAGTATGCCTCAAGAAAAAGGAGTCGGAGCTGAAGTGTTTGGTAGTACTATCAATGGACAGGGAACCTTGACGATGGAAGTGACAAAAGAAAGCACGGATACGGTCTTTGCCAAAATTTTGCAGCTGGTCGAACAGTCACAAAGCAATTTATCCAAGACCGCTACGAAAATCAAAAAAATCGAACCGGTTTATGTGAACACTGTTTTAGTGATCGTTCCGCTCTTTATTCTGCTCGCGCCAACGATCTTTGGTTGGGACTGGTCCACGAGTATATATCGCGGAATGGTCTTGCTGATTGCAGCATCACCGTGTGCTTTGGCGGCAAGTGCTGTACCAGCAACCTTGTCAGGTATTTCTAATTTAGCCAAACGAGGTGTGTTGTTCAAAGGGGGTTCCTATTTGGCGAATCTATCAACGGTCAAAGCAGTTGCCTTTGACAAGACCGGCACACTGACTGCTGGAAAACCAGTGGTAACAAACAGCGTCTTTCTGGAAGATTCCAAACAAAAATGGCTTGATTTGATCGTAGCGATGGAAAAAAATGCCAACCATCCTTTGGCGAAGTCGATACTGGAAGCCTTTGGTCAGGAGACACCCCTTACTTTAACAGTGGAAAATGAGATCGGTCGAGGACTCGTAACAAACTATCAAGAAAAAACCTATAGAATTGGAAAACCGTCATCTTTTTCGGAAATTCCAGAAGACATCCAGCATCATACAGAAATGTACGCACAGCAAGGAAAAACTGTCGTGTATTTTGCTGAAGATGAACGAGTGGTTGCATTGCTGGCGATGATGGATGTGCCAAACAAACAAGCCGAAACATTGATTGCCTACTTAAAAACGCAGAAGATCCATACCGTGATGATCACCGGTGATGCTGAACAAACAGGAAAAGCAGTTGCCACAGAATTGGGAATCGATGAAGTAAGTGGCAATGTGTTGCCTGAGAACAAGGCAGCGATCATTCAATCACTTCAGGAAACTTATGGAGAAACCGTGATGATCGGTGATGGTGTCAATGATGCGCCAGCTTTGGTGCAGGCAGATATTGGTTTTGCAATGGGGGATGGAACAGACATTGCAATCGATGTAGCCGATGCCGTCATTATGCAAAATGATCTAATGAAATTTAAATATGCTCATCAATTATCGAAGAAACTCGACAAAATCGTTTGGCAGAATATTCTCTTCTCGATGTTTATCGTCGCTTTGCTAACTGTGTTGAATATTCTAGGAAAAATGGATATCGGGATCGGTGTTTTAGCCCATGAAGGAAGTACTTTAGTCGTCATTTTAAACGGTCTTCGTTTACTAGTACCAGTAAAACATTAGAAAAAAGAAGCAAACATTTTCAAAATGTTTGCTTCTTTTTTTAGTTACCTTCTAATTGAAAAAGATTGGTCACCTGCTTCAAAGATTCCGAAACAGATTGTAGATCCGCAACATGCGCAATAAATTCTTCCATTGTTGCCAATACTTCTTCCGCATTTGCGGAAACTTCCTGTGTACCAGCTGCGTTTTCTTCTGTCGAGGCTGAAATACTTTCCAAATTTTCCAGAACCACTTGCTGAATTTGAGAAACGCGGGCTGACAAAGCATCAATCTGCTCAATTTGGCCCAAGAGATTATAGCTTTGTTCGAATAATTTTTCTGAAGAGTTGATTGCTAGATGGATCAGATTCGTTTGATTTTGGCCGCCGTCTAATGAACGCGAGGTTTGATCGACCATGTTTTGTGACTGTTTTTGAATTTTTTCGATAATCGTCTCGATTTCTTTGGTGGAGTTTTTACTTTTTTCAGCCAATTGACGAACCTCTGTGGCAACAACCGCAAATCCCTTACCAGATTCGCCGGCACGAGCCGCTTCGATCGAAGCATTGAGTGCCAGTAAATTAGTTTGATAAGAAATGTCATTGATCACATGGATGATTTGTGTAATATTTTGGACCTCTGTATTCATTTCTGTCATATTGGACATCAAGTTTCCAATTTGTTCTAGCTCTGTCGACCAGTTTTCATTGACCTCTAACATCGCTTGCATATTTTCTTTATTGATTTCGCTGACTTGTTCGGCATCTTGGCTCATCATCGAGACACTTCCGCTTAGTTCTTCGACTACCGATGACAGATCGTGGACTCGCAAGACACTGCTTTCGGTCTCCTGCGCCTGTGTAGAGGTGACCTCTGCGATGCCTGTAATGGTTTCGGTGACTTCTTCTGTCGCCAGATTTGTCTGCTTGGATAGTTCTAGTAGTGAGTGAGACATATCTGACACAGACTGACTTTCTTGTCGGACTTGTTGATTCATCTTACCAACTGACTGGATCATTTCGTTAAAATGAAAAGCCATTTGATGGATCTCTGTTCCGGTCTCCTTAGGATAAACATAGTTTGTTCCGATGTCTCGATAGGCAAGCTTTTTCTTTTGGTTTTTTTCTGCCTTTTTGATAGTGTTCATGCGCCCATTGCTCATTTGCTGGAAAGAACGGATGAAAATATTGATCATGTTTTGGATAAAATGTGTGAGCACAAAAGAAAAACCAATGGCAAGAACCATCATACTTAATCCTACTATAATAGAGGAAACAATCAATGATTGTGTCTCATCACGGTATTCTGATTTGTTGATACTGACGATTGCCCAGCTAGATCCTAAAGCAGACTCTTTGCTAAAGTACAAGCTGTTTAATTGTTCCTCTCCTTTTAATGGGATCATGGCAGCATTACGATTGTTTTCAGCCACCCTTTGGAAGAGTGGGTTTTGACTGATATCCGTTCCGTTCTCCTCCGTGGTTTCAGATGCAACGATGATTCCCGAATCATGAACAAGCGAGAGGACTCCGGTGTTTCCGACACGTAGATGCTGGATCAGGTTCGAGACACTTTGATAGGAGACATCGAAACTCAAGACTGCCAACTGATTGGATTGATTCCGATAAGCTTTGGAAACTGAAAGCAGGAATTCACCGGTACCAGCATCTTCGTAAGGTTCTGTCCAATAAAAAGAACCTTCGTTTTCCACTGCACCAATAAACCAAGGACGGGAAGTGGCATCGTAATCATTCGGTAAGGGGGACAAGGTTGCATACTGTCCGTATTCAGTAGCAAACACGAGTTCAATAATATCCTCGTCACCGGCAACCGCCGTACGCAGCTCGTCTTCGATCTCCTGCATCTGGTATCGTTCCTGCAGAGGAGCCAATTGGATGATCTCGTCGATTCGTTTTTCAACAGATGCAAACAAGGCTGCTTCCTGAGCGAGGATCGCTTCTGTGGCACTTTGGGCAGCAGCCGTATTTCTTTCGATCATCATTTTTTTGGTGCTGTTGAAAGAACTGAGCAGTAAAATGAGAATAGGAATCAAAGCTGTGAGAGTCAGGATAAGAATGACTCTAGAACGAATACTTTTCTTTTTCATACAAACACTCTTTTCTACGATATTTTTTAACACTATCTATAGCTATCGGATAGCGCTTACGAAAAGTTAAGAGGAAGAGAAAAAATCTGTCCTGATTTTTTAACATGAAAGGAAATCTCACTTTTGAAGGAATAGAAAGCATGGGTTCATAGGTTGTCTATCTTTTTCAATTGTCCGAACTCTCGGTCAAACAGGGAGATGAAAAAGAATCTTCTTCAAGTGATTTTCGTTGAGGAGCACCAGTATTAGCAGTGATTCTTAGAAAAATAGGAACATAGGATGTGTCCTGTTGTGAAGAAGGAAGACATTTCAGTATTGTAGAGATCTTCGAAAAGGGGATCGACTATTTATCTGTGAAGGTTGTCATGCGGTGAAAACGATTCTTTATAAATTTTAAAGGGAAATTTTGTTCAAGGTATTCCAATGTAAACAAAGTATTCTAAGTCTGAATTTGGTTACGAATGTTAAATCTGTGATAATCGTTAAAAGCTAGAGAAAACAAAAAAATTCCTAGGAGAGGTGTTCTCCTAGGATTTTTTTATTGAAAAAATGCGAGTTTTGTCGTTTTTTTTACCAGTTTTGTCAAAACTATAGTCAAATCGCCCTTGTGTTTATATAGTTAAGGGAACAAATTGTGAAAATTTGAATAATACTATAAACCAAAAGAAAAGAGGCGTGACGATGAAAAGTAAAAAATTCAAAAAGCACTGTCATTATTACTTATTTTATTAGGCGATAGTGATTCTTCCGATCAATTGTTTCAGACCAGCAGAGATATTTTGTAATTCGCTGACATGACCGACGAATTCTTCCATCGTTGCCAGAACTTCTTCAGCATTGGCAGAAACTTCCTGAGTACCTGCCGCGTTCTCTTCTGTAGAAGCTGAGATACTTTCCAGATTTTCCAAGACCAGATTTTGAATCGTAACAATCCGTTGATTGGAGTTCTCAATTTCTTGGATTCCTTCGATCATAGCGGTGCTACGTTCAAAGACTTCCTGTGAAGAATAGATTGCTTGGTCGATCAGACGGGTTTGATTTTCGCCGCCTTCCAGTGAACGAGAAGCTTGTTCGACCATTTCGGCTGACTGATGTTGAATCGTGCCGATAATCGTTTCGATTTCTTTGGTTGAGTTTTTACTTTGTTCTGCCAACTGACGAATCTCAGAAGCAACCACCGCAAAACCTTTGCCAGACTCGCCGGCACGAGCTGCTTCGATTGAAGCGTTTAGCGCTAGTAGATTGGTTTGATAAGAAATGTCATTGATCACATTGATAATCTGATTGATTGCTTGGATGCTTTGATTCATGTTGTTCATATTATTGACCAGTGTTTCCATTTGTGACATCTCTTTTTGCCAACTTGAATTGACCGCATTCATGACATCCATACTTTGCTGGTTGATACTTGTCGATTCTTGAGACTGATCATTCATTTTCGCAACATTCGTGCTGAGCTCATTCACCACGTCGGAAAGTTCTTGAAGCTGAGAAACACTGCGTTCGGTTTCTTCTGCCTGTGTACCAGTGATCTCGGCGATTCCAGTGATGGTTTCAGTCACTTCGCCAGTTGCTGAACTGGTTTGCTGTGAGAGTTCTAGAAGAGAACCCGACATTTCTGCTACATGTTGACTTTCATGTTGAATCTCGGAGACCAAACTACTGGTGGATAGGATCATTTCATTGAAGCTGGCAGCGATACGATGAATCTCTGTCCCATGTTCATCTGGACGAACATATCGACGAGCTTGATCGATCAAGTTGAACTTACGACCTTTTTGTTTTTCGGAAGACTCGATTTTTCGATAGGTTCCTTGTTTCATTTCACCAAAATGATCGTCAAAGACCTGAATGACCGTTTTGACGATCGAACGCACAAGAAAAGCAAAAAGTGTAACTAGGATCAAAAGAACCACGGTAACGATCGCTGAAGACTGGATCAATGCTCTTGTTTCTACAGCGTACTCATTGTCGCGAATAGCGGCGTATGCCCAAGTCTTACTGCCCTCGCGTCCTTTGTCAAAGTAGAGATTTGCGACATCACTCTGATCATCGATATCGATAGATCCTTCGTTGTTTGCAGATTCTGATAGTTGTTTGAAGATAGCTGTATCCGTGATATCTTGTCCGATACGTTCAGTGTCTGGATCTGCTACGATGATTCCGGTATCAGAGACCACGGTGATAGAACCCGTACGACCTACAGACAAATCGCTTAACAAGCGAGCGATGCCTTCGTAGGAAATATTCATACTTAAAACACCCCAGTCGCCATGATTGTTTCGCACAACTTTGGATGCAGTAGTCAAATAGTTGTCCGAAGCAGCATCTTTGTAAGGAGGTGACCAAGCGATTTCACCATTTTTTTCTACAGCGGCCTGGAACCATGGACGTGAACTGGGTACGAAATCATCCGGTAGGTCACTCAAAGACGTAAACGTATCGTCTTGTGTAGCAAAGGTCATTCCTTTATTGCCGCTGTCACCATAAATGACCAATTGTAAAATCTCGTGGATCGCTACTAAATCAAACGTCTCTTGAAAAGCTGGTAACAAACTGATTTCCGCTAAACGAGTTTCCGTAGCGTGCAACAGGGCGTCTTTTTCTTCAACAATTGCTTTAGCAGAGCTGACTTGTGTAACCTCGTTACGCTCTGCTAGTAAATTTGTTGTGATCGTGTATGAATTTAATAGCATAACGATTACAGGAACTAGTGCCAAAGTGATCAAAACTGAAAGAATCATCGTTCCAACACTTTTATTATTTTTTTTCAATCAAATATCCTCATTTCCATAAAATTTTTTTAATTGCTTTTTTGAACGTCTTAATGATTTGTCGGTTGTTATTTAAGTTATTCAAGTAAAAAGGAAAGATTAAACAAAAAAAAGAATAAATAACTTGTCGCTTTTAAAAAAGGTGTATTTAATAAAAGTGTAAATGGAAAAAGATTACAGAGGGGATGACAGACTTTGTGAAAAATCGAAAGAGGTTTCTTCTACTAAAAATGGAGAGGGTCGTTATTTTATCGTTTTTCTCAAGGAGACCAAAGAGGGGAAAGTCTCGTTGTAAAGCAATTGATACGTGCTTACCATAGAAAAATTTTATAGTAAAATCTTATCGATTCTACTAAATTACATTGCAAATGTCACGCAATATCAATATACTAGTAAAGAAAGTCTCAAACTTTTAAAAGTAAAGAAATATGAAAAAATTTAAAAAATTAAAAATTTTAATAAAAAGAGAAAATTTTGAAAAAGGAGAGAGCCATGGATACCTACGGGTTATTGAAAACTGCTATGGAAGTTTCTAACAAACGTGCAGAGTTGATTTCGACAAATATTGCCAATGTTAACACGAATAATTACAAAGCCAAACGTGTACAGTTTGAAAGTGAGTTGCAAAAAGCAATCGGGAAAAATCAGTTTGCCTTGACGACCACAAATGAAAGACATATTGGTAATCTTGCATCTTTGGAGCCAAAAGTTATAGAGACTAATGCAACCAGTCTCAAAGAGAACGGCAACAATGTGGATCTGGAAGTCGAAATGTTGGATCAAGCAACAAATGGTCTGTATTACAACGCAATGACTGCTCAGCTCAATGGTCGTTACAGAATGTTGAATCAAATATTGAGCAATTAATGAGTAGGAGGAGAGAAGAGCCATGAGTATTTTCAATGGATTGAATATTAACGCTAGTGGATTGTCACTGGAGCGTTTGAAACTAGATACGATCTCGACAAATATCGCGAATGTCAACACAACACGGACAGCTGAAGGTGGAGCATATCGTAAAAAAACGATCGAATTTTCGGAGAGTTTGAAGGATGCGACGCAGCTAAATCAACGAAATAATCCATTAACAAATAATCGAATGAGTTACGGGGTTAGAGTAACGGGAATCAGTGAAGATCAGACAGTTAGAATGAGCTATGATCCGACCAATCCGGATGCAGATGAAGACGGTAATGTTGAACAATCAAATGTCAATGTTGCAGATGAAATGATCGATATGATTCAGGCATTGAGAACTTATGAAGCCAATGCCTCTGCAGTAGAGATGAACAAGAGTATGCTGCGTAAAGCGTTAGAAATTTCTAAGGACTAAGGACTAAGGAGTAAATCAATGAATAATATTTCTTATACACAAAGCTTGATGGATTATCAAAATCAATTAAGAGAGCTTCAAACTTCTGCCGGTGTACCAGCAGCCAAAACAGACCAAGCTGAACAGGATGTTAAACCCTTTGGTGTACATTTAGGAGAAGCGATCGCTGGACTAAGTGAAAACATGCGGGTGATGGATGCCGATGCGATCAATGTCATTTCAGGTGAAGAAAACGATCTTGCAAAAGTCATGATCAACATGACAGAAGCACAATTGTCCATGCAAGCAGCTGTTCAGGTTCGCAACAAATGTCTCGAAGCATACAACGATATCAAAAACATGCAGTTTTAATTGAGATCGATTAGAAGGTTGGAAGGATGAAATAAATGGGTGCCAAGGCAAAAGAGTGGTTTGAACAGATACAATACAGGTGGCAGAACCTTAGTTCCTTGATGAAACGAGTGGTGATCCTAGGGCTGGTAAGTTTACTGGTCGTTCTAGGTACCTTTTACTTTATGATGACCAGAGTCCACTATGGCGTGCTTTTCACGGATTTGAATCGAGCGGATGCAGGAATCATCATCAATGACCTGAAAGAGAAAAAGATCGCTTATAAATTAGAAGATAATGGACAAACGATCATGATTGACCAGGAACAGATCGATAGCTACCGCATTGATCTGGCGGTAGAGAGTAAACTGCCAAACAGTTCGACAGGTTTTGAATTGTTTGATCAGTCCGACATGATGACGACAGATGAAGACCGAAAAATCATGTATCAACGAGCGTTGACAGGCGAATTGGAGCAAGCCATTCTTTCTTTGGATGGTGTGCAAGGAGTAAAAGTGATTTTGGTTACACCTGATGATGGTGTCTTCAGCAGTGAGAAAAAAGACGCGACGGCTTCGATCGTCCTAACGCTACAAAGACCATTGACCGAATCAATGATTCAAGGAATCGTGACGTTGACTTCCGGAGCAGTTGAAAATCTAAATGTGGAGAATGTCAAAGTTGTTGATGGCAACGGCAACGTACTGGCAGGTGGACAAGATGATGGAACACTGGCCAATGCAAGTGATCGTTACATCAGTATCAAAAATGCTTATGAAGATTCATTGGAGAAAAAAGTAAGACAATTACTGGAACCAATCTACGGCTCCAACAATTTGAATGTCTCGATCAACGTGGACTTAGATTTTGATTCGGTTGAGAGAACGACGACTGTTTACAATAACCCTGAAATTCGTAGTGAAAGTGTGGAAGCAACCGGCTCTGCCGAAGCGATCCAGGAAGCTCAGACTGGACAAGTCGATGATAATGTTACTGTTGTTACTGGTGATGATGCGGAAGGCGATCGGAGTTATCGTCGAAGTGTCAACAATGAGCTAGACACAGAGATTACGACAACGATCAGTGCACCAGGAATGATTCAGCGCATGACAAGCTCTGTCGTTGTTGCTGGAGATTTACCAGCGGATGTACAGCAGGAATTACGCACTTTAGTTGCTTCTGCTGTGGGTTACAACGAAGAACGAGGCGATGAAATCGCTGTTCAAGGGATGAATTTTGGGACAAATGAAGTAGTCGATCCCGTCGTACCTGGAGATGAGCAGCAAGGGTTGTCACAAAATTTGTGGATCTACCTGGCAGCAGTTGGAGGATTATTGTTGCTGACAATTGTGATGATCATCATCATGCTGGTTCGCAGACGCAAACGAAACCAAGAGGATTTCCTAGTTGAAGATGAGTATGAAGAACCGACAGAACCAATTGTTTCAGCATTTAATACGATAGTAGATGAAGTTTCGGAAAACAAGACCGATGAAGAGCGGTTTGAAGAAAAAAGAAGAATACGATCAAAAGAAGAGGATCGAGATCGCCGTGCCAAACAATTTGCTGGTGATAACCCAGAGATAACAGCAGAATTGATCAAAGCATGGATGAAGGAAAAATAGGTGGAGGGAAAAACAAACATGACGACCATGGAAGGCGTAAAAAAAGCAGCAGTCCTGCTGATTTCACTTGGATCAGAAACCTCCTCCAAAGTGATGAAGTTATTGCCTGAAGACTTGATACGCAAAGTCAGCTATGAGATTGCCAATACGGACATGGTAACGCCTGAACAAAGAGAGCAAGTTTTGGAAGAGCTTGTTGAGACATCCAGTGCTAGACAGTATGTTCTTGATGGCGGTATCGATTATGCGAGAGATCTTCTGCATCAAGCTCTTGGCCCACAAAGAGCCAAAGATGTCCTTGATGTACTTACACAAATCCAATTGAGAGAGAGACCGTTTAACAGTATACGTAAGGCAGATACACAACAGCTGACCAATTTGTTGCTGAACGAGCATCCGCAGACGATCGCTTTACTCTTGTGTTACATGCAACCAGAGAAAGCAGCAACGGTACTCTCTGAATTTCCTGATAAATTACAGGTAGAAATCGCTGAAAGAGTGGGGATGATCTCAAATACATCACCATCCATTATCCAAAGAATCGAAAAAGTGATTGAAGGAATTTTCTCTAATCACGTGGAGAACAGCACAGTGAATGTGGGTGGTGTGGATACACTGGTTGAAATCTTGAACTCCGCTAGTCGTGGTACGGAGAAGAACATTTTGAACGATTTGGAAAAACGACAACCAGATTTGTCAAACGAGGTCAAAGCAAGCCTGTTTACTTTCGAAGATATTATTGGTTTGGATCGTTTGGATGTTCAAAAAGTACTACGAGATGTGGACAACAATATGCTGGTGTTAGCACTGAAAGGAACAACCGAAGATATTCGCGAGTTTATCTTTGGCAACTTATCAAATCGTGCGGTCGAAAACATCAAAGAAGAGATTCAGTTTATGGGACCTACTCGACTCTCTGCAATAGAAGAAGCACAGCAAAATATTGTAGCAGTTATTAGAAGATTGGACGAAGCAGGTGAGATTTACATTGGAAGAGGCGAGCAAGATGCAGTGGTCAAATAGTTCCTTACTAAAAGAATCAAACGTAGGAAAGAGCAGCACAGCGAAATCGATCGTGACTAAACTACCGATTGCTCCTGTAAAAAAAGAGAAGAAGATCCAAATCGATGAAAGAAACTCAGTTAGAGGGTTACAAGAGCAACAACGCTTAAAAATTGAGAACGAGTGGCAAAAAATAGAAAAACAAAAACAGCAGCTACTTCAAGAAGCCCAAGAAGAGGCTACACGAATCAAAGCAGAGGCTCATGAGCGCGGACTGCAAGAAGGACAACAACAGGGCCATCAAGAAGGCTATCAAAAAGGTTACAGTGAAGGACACGCTTTCGGGACAGAAAAAGCATCTGAAGAGACCGAAAATATCTTGATCCAAGCAAAAGATTCTTTGCGAGAAGCCATGGAAATGAAAAAAGTTTATCTTCAGGAAAAGCAACAAGAATTGCTTCAATTCAGTGTGCAAATGGCTCAAGAGCTGATTCGGACACAATTGGATTTTGATGATGCAACGATCTTGAATATTATTGAGCCCATTTTGTTGAAACTTGAAAAACCAGAGCAGTTGCTTGTGGTTCGAGCGAATGAGAAGTACCATGATCTGTTGGTTGAAAAAATGGAGACAAAAAAACAAGAAATGCCTTCGATGCGGTATTTGGTCTTAAAGGATGCCACAATGGATCCCTACAACCTGACTGTTGAATCTGAGGAAGCTTTGGCAACCTTCGACTTGGAAGAAGAATTGCACCGGTTTTTACAACAACTAGCAAAGGACTGAGACAAAGATGGCGTTGAGCTTGCCTATCGATCACTATTTGAAAAGAACTAAAAAGCATTCGTTCTTCTCTATTTTTGGCAAAGTAAGTGAAGTTGTCGGACTAATCATCAAAGTAGAAGGTTTGGACGTATTCGTTGGAGAAATCTGTGAAATCACGATTCGCAATAGCAGTAAGATCGCTCTGTGTGAAGTTGTTGGTTTTGTCAAACAAACCGTTTTACTGATGCCGCTGGATGAACTGGAAGGAATTGGACCAGGCTGTCTGGTGAAAGCGACGGGTAAGACCTTGACAGTTAAAGTAAATGATGACGTCCTTGGTCATACCTTGGATGGGTTGGGTCGACCAATCGATGGGTTAGTACTTGAAGAAGATAGTCCGGAGTATGAGGTGTTGAATGATTCACCAGAT
Source organism: Enterococcus olivae (assembly GCF_053760925.1). NCBI lineage: Bacteria > Bacillati > Bacillota > Bacilli > Lactobacillales > Enterococcaceae > Enterococcus > Enterococcus olivae. The sequence goes on along the minus strand of NZ_JBSMVT010000004.1, from coordinate 50,338 downwards.
CCTTTCAAACGAAAAAAAATCGCAGAAGTTATGAGTACCGGTGTACGGGCGATCGATGGGCTGATGACCGTAGGAGAAGGCCAACGTCTGGGAATCTTTGCCGGAAGTGGTGTGGGTAAAAGTACCTTACTGGGCATGTTGGCGAGATATTGTGACGCAGATGTGATTGTGATCGGATTGATTGGAGAACGTGGTCGCGAAGTCAAAGAATTCATCGAAAATGATTTAGGAGCAGAAGGGTATAAAAAATCTGTCGTCGTTTGTGCTACCTCAGATTCACCGCCTCTGGTTCGTTTAAAAGGCGCTCATGTGGCTACAGCAATTGCCGAGTATTTCCGAGATCAAGGGAAAAAAGTTGTATTGATGATGGATTCTGTCACCCGATTTGCGATGGCGCAACGAGAAATCGGTTTGTCTATCGGCGAACCGCCGACAACTAAAGGCTACACACCGTCAGTATTCACTTCACTGCCCAAGCTGTTAGAGCGAAGCGGAATGTCCGATAAAGGCTCGATTACGGCTTTTTACACGGTTTTGGTAGAAGGTGACGATATGAACGAACCAATCGCCGATGCGGTACGTGGAATCTTGGATGGACACATTTTACTGTCACGTAAGATCGCTTCACAAAATCATTATCCTGCCATCGATATTCAGAACAGTTTGAGTCGTCTGATGAAGACTTTGGTTGCTCCTGAGCATCACAAACATGCAGGAGAATTAAAAGAAAATATGGCAGCTTATACTGAAGCCAAGGATTTGATCGATATCGGTGCCTATAAGAAGGGCAGCAATCCGGTGGTTGATTATGCAATCTCTTTGCATCAGCCGATTAATGCATTTTTGAGACAACAAGTAGAAGAACCGTCGGACTATGAACAGACCGTGATGAAACTGCATTCTTTGTTCAGCGATGTAGCAACAATCAGAAGTTAGTGGAAGCGAGGAATAGTTAGTGGGGAAGTTTCAGTTTTCTTTAGAAAAAATATTGGATTATCGTTGGATACAAGAACAAGAAGCCAAAAGGGCATACGCTTCGGCGCAGCAAGCACTAAATGAGCAAGAGGATCTTTTTCAGCAGATTTCTCAGGAAAAAAATGCGTTGATGGATGTTCGTGAACATACCGTTAATCGCATGCAGATTCAACAATGGTATTTGTTGGACTTGAATCAAAAGCTGTTGACGACCGCTCAGACGATCGCCGAGATGACCTCTTTTGTTGAGTCTAAACTGCAAACGTATATCGAAGCACAAAAAGAACGTAAGATTTTAGAAAAGCTTTCCGAGAAACAACTGGCAGAGCACCAGTTAGCCATGAATCGAGAAGAACAAAAGATGCTAGATGAAATGGCAAATAGAAAAAGAATCAGCTAACAGAAAGGACAGGGTCCATGGAACGAATTCAACAAGTGACTGGTAAAAATATGCTGGGTACAGAAGCAGCATTCTCACCTGTAGACGGAGAGATGTTTCAACAACTTTTCCAGAGTTTTCAACCAAAGCAAGAAATGTCTGCCACTGGAATCCCACAAGAGACAGAACTTGAAGAATCTACAGATGACGTAGAAGAATCGCATGCTACCCTGCCTTCTCCTACATATACAGAATCGGAAGAATCTTTAAAGAATGATCCCGCAACGATGGATGAAATCCCCGAAGAGAAATACGAGCCGAAGAACATGACTTCAGCTGACTGGATTCCGACAATGCTACTGGGACAGACAGCAGAAGTTTCAGAAAAACCATTGCTATCTGAGGGGACAGAGAAGAATGAGAAGGAACTTTCGAAGCTACCTGAAGGGATAGAGAAGAACAAAAACTTGAGCTCACAGGAACTTTCAAATCACCCAGCTTTTGCCGGAGAGATCAAAGAAAGTCAGCATGAAAGCCTTACTTCGGGAGCTCTTAAACAGGAAATCGGACCACATGAGGCGACCGCACATTCTTCAATTGAAGAACCGGCAACGGTCCTTCCTAAAAATGAAGGGAAGCAGACAAGCAAACCTTCGAACGAACAAGTATCGAAGCCTACGATGGAACTATCCGGATCAAGTATTGAATCTGGGCGAATTGTTCCAGAGGATGGCACAAAAACGGCTGTTTCGCCTTCGGACAAAGAGCTGTCAGAAGCAAAAGTGAGTGAGCCGGATAGAAGGATTTCGGCAAGTGAGTCTGTCCAAGTAAACGAAGGAAGTGAAACCATCCAACGTTCAGACAGTCAATCAATGCCAATAGACCCAAGTGTCCAGTTGGCAGCGACTAAGGAAGCTATTCCTTTAACAGTCGATGTCCAGAAATTAACACAGGGAAACACATCCGCAATCGAAAAAACAGTCGAAACGATGGCGCAGCCCATTCGAGAAGAGCTGCAAACTATGGTTCGACCCAATGAAAAGATCATCACCTTTGATTTGGACCCGGAACAGCTTGGGAAAGTTCAAGTCAAAATGAAGGTGACGCCGGGAGCTGTTTCGCTAGAATTGACGGTTCAGTCAGAGCAAACGAAAAAAATGTTTGAGTCACTGACGACTAGCTTGGATAAGATTTTACAGAAGCAGGAAAATGTACCGGTGTTTTCAGTAATGAAAACCGAAACCCCTGCGAATGTATCTGCTGGAGAGAATCAAATGAATTTCTCAGGCTCGTTTCAGGAAGGCTTTAGTCAGGAACAACGACACATGCAGCAGCAACAGCGAACATCAGGCAAATACAGCAAACAAATTCTAGAAGAACAACCCACTGAAAAAGAAATAGAAAGTCAGATCAGTATTTTGGCTTAAACGAGTAGAAAATAGAAGGAGGAGAAAATATGCCAGATCAAATCAACGGTCTTAACCCAATGGCCGCCAGCAATATCCATCAAAAGAAGAATCCGTCAGATATTTCGATGGACGATTTCTTAAAGATTTTAGCAGCTTCGATGAGTAACCCAACGGTGATGGCAGGAAGCGGCGAATCCGGAGGCAATGCCGGAACAGATTACATTGGACAATTTGTGCAATTCACGACTTTACAGCAAATTCAGGAGATCGGTGAGGGATTGACCCAATCCGTCCGGATGTCTCAGCAGCAACAGGCATTTGAATTGTTGGGACGTGAAGTCACTGTCAGAGATGGCGAAGAAGACATTACGGGTAAGGTTGAAAAGGTCCGCTTTGTTGACGGCTATGCAACGATCGTTGTCGGCGGCGAAGAGTATTACATGAGTGGCATTCAGGAAATTGGCGAGTAGTTAAAGTAAAAATTAAATATAAACAGGAAAATTTAGGAGGAAATCAAGCATGTTACGATCACTTTATACAGGCGTTAGCGGAATGAAAAATCTACAAACAAAAATGGACGTGGTGTCAAATAATATTGCCAATGTCAATACAGTCGGCTTCAAAGCAAGCCGCGTCATGTTCCAAGATGTCATGAGTCAAACTACAGCACCAGCAGCTAGACCAGCCAATGATTTAGGAGGAACTAACCCACGCCAAGTAGGTTTAGGGGTTCAAATTGGTTCAATCGATACGATCCATACAACAGGTGCAAGACAAGCTACCGGGCGTGACCTAGACTTTTACTTGGACGGACCAGGCTACTTTATCGTTAAGGACGGTTCGGATAAAAATTTGTATACAAGAGATGGTATTTTTACCCGTGATTCAGACGGAACAATTGTTAATAGTGCAGGAATGAAGGTTCAAGGACGTCAATTGGGAGCTACTCCGGAAGATGGAGATATGAGTCTTCTGGAAAATTTCCCCACACCATTACATGATCTATCTGTACCATCCAGACTTGAAAATGCAGCTGGTGAACCTATATTGGATGATGATGGAAATGAACAAACTTACCAATCCATGGCTATCGACCGTAACGGGATCGTTACAGCTAAATATGGCAATGCTAACTATGTACTTGGTAAAGTTGCTGTCGCAACCTTTAATAACCCAGACGGTCTGGAAAAACAAGGCGGCAACAACTATGATCGCACAGACAATACAGGAGATCCAATCATCGGCGGCAGCGGTGAAAACGGTGCGGGAATGTTAGTTTCAGGAAGTATCGAAATGTCTAATGTGGATTTGGCGAACGAATTTACAGAAATGATCGTTGCTAGCCGTGCTTATCAAGCAAACTCTAGAAGTATCACGACTTCAGATGAAATGCTGCAGGAACTGATCAATCTAAAACGTTAAGCCACTTAAAATTTAACTAGTGAGGAGATACTCAGATGATTCTGGTAACAGCATTAAATGGTAAAGATTTTTATTTGAATCCAGATTTGATTTATCGATTGGAAGAAAATTCAGATACTTACATCACATTAGTAGATGGGAAGACAGTGATCGTTCAGGAGTCTGTTGAATCCGTCGTACAACGAATTGTTGAGTATCGAAGACAGATCACACAGCCAATCGTGGGAAAGAATGAAGAGATTTAGGAGGTGAATCAGGATGGAAAACCAAAATAAAAAAGGAAAAACTTCGCAAGAAAAAGCAATCAAGAAAGAAAAGAAGGAGATCAGTATCAGCCTTGTGCTGCCACTGATTCTTGTTTTGGCAGTTGTGGGAAGCGTGATCGGCACGATCATCACCAGTAAATTTATCCTGCCGCCTCCTACAGTGGAAGTAGCGCCGCAGACAGATTCTGGTCAAGCAAAAATTGATGAAAGCCAAGAGATCATTCCTTTAGAAGAATTTGTTGTCAATTTAGCGAAAGACGGCAATACACAACAATATATTCGAGTGACTCTTTCTCTACTTGTAGACAGTAAGAAAGACAGCGAAGAAGTCGAAAAAAATGTAGCACTCGTACGTGACAGTGTAGTCAATCTTTTACGTCAAAAAAAGGGATCTGACATTTTGGAAGCACCAGAAGGATTTATTGAATGGAAGAAAGAATTGACGGACACAATCAATGCAGACTATGGTAAGGAAATCATTCAGGACGTATTTATTACAGATTCTGTGATTCAGTAAAAAGGAGTTCATATGGAGTTACTATCTCTACTCGTAAAAATGATCGTCTTCTTGTTTGTGCTACTTTATGGAGCCAATCAGTTATTACGATATCTAAATAATCGGACGCTTCAACAAGGAGGCAAAACATTACAGGTATTAGAACGAATTTCTGTAAGCAAAACTTCCGGAATCGGCATTGTGAAGATCTTGGATAGCTATTATGTCATGAGCTTGTCTGAGCAAAACAATCAGATCATGAAAGAGCTGACTGAAGAGGAAGTTGAAAAATATCTCTCCTCACCGCAGTTCGAACAGGAAATCGTCCCTAAACAATTTTCTCAATTGATTCAAAAACAGAAAGAACAGTTGGCTAAAAGAAAGAGGAAATCATCTCATGAAAAAGAAAACTAGTTTATGGCTGATGTTTGCAAGCATTGCTGCAGGTATCTTTAGTTTTCCCACGAGAGTCTATGCATTGGATACCGAAGAAATCACGACAACGATCAACGGTCTACTTTCTAATTCAGGTTCGTCTGACACAACATTGAATACGTTCATTTTGATGACATTGCTGTCGATCATTCCGATTCTTTTGGTGATGACTACCTCGTTTACACGGATCATCATGGTCTTGTCTTTTGTCCGAAATGCATTAGGCACCCAACAAAATCCACCCAATCAAGTCATGATCGGGCTGGCTTTGTTCCTGACCTTTTTCGTCATGCGACCTGTCTATATGGCGATCAATGATCAGGCGATCCAACCTTTTCAAAATGAAGAGATTACTCAGGAAGAGGTCTTTGATCGTTCTGAGATTTTGATCAAAGAATTCATGTACGAGCAGACTCGTGACAAGGATGTCGAGTTGTTCGTTGATCTGGCGGATGCTAGAGGTCAGTATGCTTCCTACGAAGAGTTGCCAATGACGATCCTGACTCCTGCATTTATCATTAGTGAACTGCGTATTGCTTTTAGCATAGGGTTCTTGATCTTCATTCCGTTTTTGATTATCGATATGGCTGTCGCCAGTATTCTGATGTCGATGGGGATGTTCATGTTGTCTCCAGTGATGATCTCGCTGCCCTTTAAGATCTTGTTGTTTGTCTTAGTGGACGGCTGGTATTTGGTCGTTGAATCACTGATCAAGAGTTTTTATTAGAAAGTAGGGAAAACATGTCTGTTCAGCTAGTATTAGATGTCATGCGGGAAGCCTTTATGAAAATCATCATGGTCGCCGGTCCAGTCGTGATCGTCGCAATGGTCGTAGGTTTGATCATTAGTATTTTCCAGGCAACCACGCAGATTCAAGAGCAAACGTTGAGCTTTGTTCCCAAGTTATTAGCAATTTTTATTACATTGATGATAGCCGGTAATTTCATGTTGAATACACTGTTACAATTTACGCAATCGATTTTTAAAATCATTGCTTCTTTGTGAGGAAAAACAATGACAGAAATTCAACCGATGATCTTGGTCTTTATACGAATTCTTTCTTTTATGGTAGTTTGTCCTGTTTTTTCTCACAGGGGTGTACCGATGATGGCAAAGGCAGTTTTAGCAGGTAGCCTGCTTATCGGATCCTGGCCTTATGTGGAAGTGACAGAGACAGTCTACCCTCTTTTTATCTTTGGATTGATCAGTGTGAAGGAAGTTCTTTTAGGACTGACGATGGGCTATCTCACACAGCTAGTGTTTACCGGCGTCGAGATGGCTGGTCAGCTAGTTGATTTCCAAGTAGGTTTTTCTATGGGGCAGGCCTTTGATCCCAATTTTCAGATCATGTCTTCTCAATATGGAAAAGCGTATTATTGGATGTCACTGGCAATCGTCTTTGTCTTAGATCTACACCATCATTTGATCAATGGTGTGGTCACCTCTTTCCGACTGATTCCTCTGGGGGCATTCCCGATCGAAGGAACGACAGTTGATGGTATCGTTCAATTGTTTGTGGGAACATTTGAAATGGCTTTGAATCTTGGTGCGCCACTAATCGTTGCTGTACTGGTGATCGATGTCGTTTTGGGAGTTATTTCAAGAGTAGTACCCAGTATCAATGTGTTGATGCTAGGGATGCCGTTCAAAAATATGGTCAGCTTTGTCATTTTTTTGATGGTGTTACCAAATACAGTCAGTTACTTAGGGAAGAAACTTCCTCAGGCGTTATTATTTTTACAAGAGTTTCTTGAATCGTTTAATCTGTGAGGTGAGGCAAAATGGCAAAAGATGATAAGACAGAACAACCCACCCCCAAGCGTCTAAGAGACGCGAGAGAGCGTGGGGAAGTAGCGAAGAGTCCGGATATCTCTTCTTCGATCTCATTATTAGCCTTTGCTGGACTGATCGTCCCTTTATGGACCTATATCATGAAGCAGCTGACCCCTTATCTGATTACCTCGATTCAACACGTACATAGTTATGAAAGACTATTGACGGATCTACCTAAACTGGCGATACAGGCAATTATTGTGTTTGTCCTCGCCTGTCTGCCTTTTTTTGCAATCACACTGGTGATAGGGATTTTAGGAAATGTTGTCCAGGTCGGTTTGCTTTTTTCAAAGAAAGCAATCAAACCAGACTTCAAAAAATTAAATCCTCTGCAAGGCTTTAAAAATTTATTCGGTAAACAAACATGGATGAATTTGTTTAAGACATTGATGAAATTTATCGTTGTTTTGTATCTATGCTTTGGAAAAATCAGAGACGCATTGCCAGAGATCATGAATCTCAGCACGGTAGGCACAGAAAAACCACTGCAATTCTTACTGACTTTTGTTAGAGACTTAGCGATTCAAATTGCCATTATTTTAGTTGTCTTAGCAATATTGGATTATATTTTCCAACGTTATTCTCATCGAAAGAACCTGCGAATGACCAAGCAGGAAGTCAAAGAAGAATTCAAGCAGATGGAGGGAGATCCTCAAGTCAAATCTCAGCGTAAAGCGAAGTATCAGGCGATGGTCCGCAACACGATCGCCAACGTCAAAGATGCGACGGTACTGGTCACCAATCCGACTCACTATGCAATCGCATTGAGATACGATCCGAAAGAAGATGAAGTGCCGATCGTCTTAGCTAAAGGAGCAGATGACTTGGCGCAACGGATGAAGGAAGAAGCCAGAGAACAAGGCATCCCGATGATCGAAAATCGACCGGTTGCCAGAGCTTTGTATCCACTGGTTGAAGCGGGCGATGTCATTCCGATCGAATGGTACGAAGCAGTGGCAGAAATCATTGCATTGGTTTATCAGTTGGAAGAATCAAACAAAGGAAAAGTGTAACACGCTAGAAAGTAGGAGTAGGAATGAATGAAGTAGCAAATGGCAATAAAACGAAATCTATCGGCTTTGCTGACATAGCCATTTCCTTTTTAGTAGTAGGTATTATTGGACTGATCATTGTTCCTTTGCCCGCAGCTGTTTTGGATTTCTTGATTATTGTGAATTTAACGATCGGGCTGAATATCTTATTGATCACCTTGTTTACGAAGAATGTTTTGGAATTTGCCACTTTTCCAACAGTTTTACTGATCACTACGATGTTTCGTCTGGGCTTGAACCTTTCGTCTACTCGCTTGATTCTGACTGAAGGCGGTGCTGGACAGGTGATTGATGCCTTTGCCAATGTTGTGGCGGGGAATAATTATATCGTCGGGGTCATCTTGTTTATTATCATTATGATCGTACAGCTAGTGGTTGTGGCCAATGGTGCGGGACGTGTTTCTGAAGTGTCCGCACGTTTCACCTTAGATGCGATGCCTGGTAAACAAATGGCGATCGATTCGGATCTGAATGCCGGTCTGATCACTGAAGACCAAGCACGTCAGCGTCGAAAAGATTTGCAACGAGAAGCCGACTTCTTTGGTTCAATGGACGGTGCCAGTAAATTCGTCAAAGGAGATGCGATCGCTGGAATCATTATCACGATCATCAATTTGATCGGTGGGGCAGTGATCTTCTCCGTCAATGGTCAACTCTCGATCGGTGAAGCTTTTTCTCAATTTGGGAAATTGTCAATCGGTGATGGTTTGGTCAGTTCGATTCCGTCCTTGTTGATTTCGGTAGCTTCCGGGGTGATCGTGACCCGTTCGGATAATTCCTTGTCCTTCGGGATGGACCTGGCGACTGATTTTACACGAAATCCGGCCTTGTTCCGGATCATTGGAGCGATTTTGTTCGTATTGGGAATCGTTCCTGGATTTCCATTTCTACCCTTTGCTCTGATGGGACTGGCTTTGTTCGGTATCAGCATGTTTATCAAACAAAAAGAAGAACAGGCGATCATTGAACAAAAGAAACAAGCACAGACGCTTGCCCTGCAGCGCAAGAAAGAGCAGCAAGAGGAAGAAGAATCTGTGGCAGCCTTCCAGGTGGAACCAATCTCGATCGAAATTGGGTATGCACTGATTCCAATGATCGATAGCACGGTAGATAACAGCTTAATGAATCGAATCGTAGCGATTCGTAAACAAAGTGCGCATGAGTTGGGAATTTTAGTCAATCCAGTAAGAATTCGTGACAATTTATATCTTGAACCAAACAATTACTCGATCAAGATCCGTGGTAATGAAGTAGGGAGCGGAGAGATCTATCCCAATAAATTTATGATCATCAGTCAAGGCGAAGCCTTTCCGTTCCAAGGGCAATTGACTAAAGAGCCCGCCTTTAACCTGGACGCGATGTGGATCGATGAAAAAGACAAGGATGCCGCCGATCTACAGGGCTTCACGATCATTGAGCCACTGACAGTGATTGCGACGCATCTGAAGGAAATCATCTATAGCCACGCGTCTGAACTATTGGGCCGTCAAGAAGTGAAAAAACTTCTTGAAGGGATCAAGGATCAGTACAATGTGGTCATCGATGAACTGATTCCAGAAATCATGCGTTTGGGAGAAGTTCAAAAAGTATTGCAAAATCTTTTGGATGAACAAATCCCGATCAATGACTTAGCGTCTATTTTGGAAACACTGGCAGATTACGGCATGGTAACCAAGGATATCGAGACCTTGACCGAATATGTTCGTCAGTCATTGAAACGAACGATTTCTGCCAAGTATGCAGGAGCCGATCATTCGATCAATGTGGTAGTGATTCATCCAAAAGTCGAAGAAACGATTCTGCAAAGTATTCAAAAAACAGCGACAGGATCGTATCCGGTACTTAAACCAGAAACCGTTAATCAAATTTTGGAAGGCTTAGGAAATATCCAACAGCATTTATTGATGGAGAATGTACCACATGTCATTTTGGCATCACCTAAAATTCGTTTGGCCTTTAGAAAGTTGATCTCATTCAATTTTCCAGATATCGCGGTCTTGTCTTTAAATGAGATTCCCAACGAAATGATGATTGAGACGGTAGGAAGTTTAGAATTTTAGAGAGGAGGAGAGCTTGGATGTACGAAGTAAACAGGGAAGAAGAGATCATCAAATACTTGCCTTTGGTTGACCGTGTTGTAAATCGCATAGGGATCAAGAGCCAGGAATATGAAAGAGGCGATCTCTTTAATATCGGTGTGATCGGTTTGATGGACGCGTTACACAAATTCGATGTGACGAAGAAAGTTCCCTTTGAAAGCTATGCGGTGATTCGGATTCGTGGAGCAATCATTGACGAAGTTCGAAAAAACGCCAAGCTCTCTCGTTATAAAATGGCTCATGTCAATGCGTATTATCAAGCCAAGCAAAAGCTAGAGCAGGAGATAAAGCGAGAAGTGACTGAGACAGAGATTTGTGCAGAGATGGGTATCTCGATGGGACAGCTAGCTGATATTTTCGACAGTATCCATTACTTGGCAAGCATCTCCCTTGAAGACACTCTTTTCAATCAGAAAGATGAAGGGATCGAGTTAAAATATACGATCCAAGATGTTTCTGCCAAATCTGCAGAAGAAACGTTATTAGAAGAAGAACATACAGCAGCGTTGAACACAGCATTGAAAAAACTGACAGAACGAGAACAATTACTGTTGAGTTTGTACTATAAAGAAGAATTGACCTTGCGAGAAATTGCGGAAGTGCTGGAGATTTCGATCGCCAGAGTTTCTCAAATACATGGAAAAACGATCAGTAACCTAAAGCAGCTTATTCAGGAGGAAATGGCATGATTCGAGCATTTGATACACTATCCAGAAATTTTGAACTATTACAAAAAAGACAGGAAAACATCAGTAGCAATATGGCAAATGTCCAAACACCTGGTTTCCAATCGAAACAATTGTTTCAACAAACCTTACAGGAGGTTGCCGTACATAACTATCAGGCTGGACCAGAATTGAACCGTAGAAATGATTTAGGAAATCTAGTGATGGGCAATGAAATCTCCGGTGCTTCGACCAACAGCGAACGAGGCCCGCTGGAAGAAACGTCTCGACCTACCGACTTTGCTTTGGGCTCTGACGGTTACTTCGCCATCCAGTTGCCGAATGGACAAACAGCCTATACACGGAACGGAAATTTTGCTTTGAATGATCAAAATCAGTACGTGACACAAGAGGGTTATGCTGTATTAAATGAAAATAATCAGCCAGCAGTTGCTGGAGAAGTGCTAAACTTTCAAGTTGTATTCTTTGCGAATCCTCAAAATTTGGTGAGTGAAGGCGATACGTATTACTCAAGTGATGTAGCTGGAGAAATCGTAGAAAATCCTCGGATCTACACTGGCTATTTGGAACAATCCAATGCAACCGTGGCTGACGAGATGGTCGCTATGATGCAGACAACAAGAGAATTCGAAGCCAACCAAAAAGTATTGAGTACCACCAATGAAACCTTACGCAAAGCCGTCAATGAATTAGGCAGATTCTAATAGGGAGAGAACAAGATGAATTTAAACAGTTTACTACATGTCAGTCGCTCAGGGATCAACGGTCTTCAAAAACACCTAGATGTGACAGCCAACAATATTGCAAACGTCAATACAACGGGATACAAAGAAAAGCAGACAAGTTTTCGTGAGTTGTTGAATAATCCAACCACACAAGTAGAAGTGGGCTTTCCTGCCAATACACCGAATTTAGGCTTCAATAGAGGCGTAGCAGTCTTTGAGGAAGGAGTCGATTTTACTCAAGGCAGTTTTATGCAAACCGAATCTCCGTATGATTTGGCGATTCAAGGCAATGGGTTCTTTGGGGTCAGAGATGCAAATGGTCAGCTGCTTTTGACGCGTGACGGCAACTTTATGCTAGATGAGACAGGGCGTTTAGTCAATGAACGCGGCTTACCACTGGAGGTCAATCTAGCGGTTCCATATGCGAACTGGCCACAAGGGACACCGGCAATCGATCCTTCAGGAAATATCTCGATCGTCAATGGAGCAACCACAACGGATGTCGGGCGCGTCGTTTTGTATCAGCCGGAGAATCCCGATGCACTGATTGCAGAAGGTGAGAACGTATATCGTCTAGCAGAGGGTAGCAATCTTTTAAATTCCAATGCAACGATGGCAGGCTTCGGTACGATTAGACAATCCGCTTTAGAAAATGCCAATGTGAATTTAGCAAAAACAATGACGGACTTGATCGCTACCCAGAGAGCGTATTCATTGAATACCCGAGTGTTGCAAAGTACAGATGAACTGTTAAGTACTGTGAATCGTTTTACAGATTGATAAAGGTGAGAGACATGATTAAAGTCACAAACGCCACAAAAAGATACAACAAGAAAAAAGAACCGGCATTAAAAGATATCTCCTTTCAAATACAGGCAGGAGAATTCGTTTATTTGACCGGGCCAAGTGGTTCCGGCAAAACGACTCTTTTAAAGCTGCTTTACAAAGAGGAACAGCTGACCAAAGGATCGGTACAGGTAGACAATATAAAGGTAGAAAAAATCAGTAGTCCTAAATTGCATTTGCTACGGAGAAAAATCGGGATCGTCAGTCAAGAAGATCTCTTTTTGCCTCAATGCACAGCCTTTCAAAATGTGGCTTTTGTACTGGAAGTTGTTCAGACAAACCAGCAACAAATAGTCGAAAAGACCTTGAATGCCTTGCAACGTGTCGGCATGCTAGATGTTAAAGACACTTTGACAAAGGATCTATCGATCGGACAGCAAAAGAAGATTGCCATTGCTCGAGCAATTGTTAACCAGCCATCCATATTGATAGCCGATGAACCAACAGCTAATCTTGATGTGAAGTCTGCTGTAGAAATGATGAAGATTTTTCTCAATATCAATCAATCAGGAACTTCGGTAATTATTGCTACGCATGACAGTACGATGGTGAACTCGATTCGTAACCGTGTACTGGAACTTTCTAAAGGCAGACTGATCCGAGACGATTACTCAGGTGGGTATTCATTATTTTCTGATCCAAAAGATGTATATGTTTGGTAAGACTCGCTTTAAATTTGTCCAGAATATCCGATAGTTAAATCAGGACTATCATTTTTGGCCAAAAGGAGGGAATTTACCAATGTCAATGATAGTGTCTAATGAGAGATCAAATCTATTGTGGTGGAAGAAAGGGCAAACAAATGAATAGAATAAAACAGATTTTTTCACGGATTCCCATAAGTATTTTCATCTCATTCGTTAGTACAGCAGCTGTGCTATTCGCTTGTTATCTATTTGTACTAAGGGCAAGTGGCAATGCGGGACTGATTCAAAGGTATACGTATTTTGCTCTGGTGGTTTTAGTTTTGGAGCTAGTGATCACAGGCATATATACAACAACTGCTAAAAAGAAACGAGACACTGTTTTGATGCGCTTTTCAGAACAGTTCGATCAGGTGAATAAAGGTGATTTTCGTCAATTGGATCAACAAGAAGTCCACACGTCCAATCCTATTATCAACCAATTGGCTGAAGGCTTCAGCAGTATGACGAATACTTTCAAGGCATTGATTTTAGGGATGCAAGATGAAAGTGGTCGGATGACCATGATGGCGACTCAGCTAGACAGGACCGCTCGTGATCTGCAATCAACGGTTGAGAATATTCAAGGAAACATGGATCGAATCGCAGATGCTGCAAGTACTGAAGCAGCGGATGCAGAAAGAACTGCCGAGCAAACAGATGAATTGGCGGCCGGTATCGAAGCGATCCATGACGATATCCAACAAATGGATAGTTATATTGATCAAGCGCAGAAAAGTAATATTCGTAATTCTGAAATGATGCTCAAAGTTTCTGAACGCTGGGAGAACGAACGTCAAGGTCAATCTCAGTTGGTGAATGAAATGGACGAAATGAATCAGGATATCCAAAATATTGGACAAATCGTGCAATTGATCAACGATATTTCAGAACAAACCAATCTGTTGGCATTAAATGCATCCATTGAAGCAGCCCGTGCAGGAGAAGCCGGACATGGATTTGCAATCGTTGCAGAGGAAGTTAGAACCTTGGCGGAGCAGAGTAGTCAGTCAACGAAAAATATTCGTAAGATTATGGACAATATTCGCAGTAAGTCTGAAAAAATGGTCAAAACGGTTTCCAAGTCTTATGAAAACGGCGAAAAACAAACACAAACCTTGAACAAAGCGATTGAATCTTCCAATGAGATCATGGATGTTGTTGATTCCTTTGTTCGTAGTATCCAATCTGTTGAATCACATATCAAGAGTATTATGACTGAAAAAGAGTTGGTTCAACGATCCGTCAATAATATTTCTAATGCTATTTCCGATACTTCCGCGAGCACACAGGAAGTTAGTTCCAACTTGGAAAATGTGTCTGTCATTATTGAAAAGTTTGAAGCAGAGATCCAGGAAATCAATACAATGGCAACGATACTGAAATTTCAGATCGATCAATTTAAATTGTAGGATGAATAAATGATAAAGGAAGAAATTGCATATGGAGCAGTACGTTGTTTTTAAAAGCCATGGTCAGTTATTTGCTATTCGTGTAAGTAATGTGGACCGTGTGATCGAGGCCAATCGATTTATCGCTCTGCCTGAAGTTGCGGAGTTTATTTTAGGCGTTTATGAATATCATGAAAACATGATTCCGATTGTCGATGTACGAAAGAAATTATTTGGAGAATTTTCTGACCAAAAAGAAGAAAGCAAAGTCATTCTATGTCGCTGGGAGAATCATTCGCAAGGATTGTATGTCGAGGACATTATCGGTATTTCTTATATGGAGGAAACCAATTACGAACAAGACTTGGTCCAATCTTTGCTCAAAAAAGGCTACATTGAAAAATTCCTGAAGTTAGAAGAGGAAGTCGTCATGTTGTTGGAACTGGAGTATCTTTTCAATAACGAACAGACGAAAGAAGCCTTTTTGGAGCTTGAGGAGCTTGCTGAACTAGAGGAACTCTCTGACTTAGAAGGTAAGGAAGAATGATTCGCAGCGATGTGAGGGTTGGGATTTCTGATTACAAACTTGCGAAAGCACCAAATAAATTGATTACTGTCGGTCTAGGTTCATGTATTGGGACAATTGTCTACGATGAAAAGACTAAAGTAGGCGGATTGAGCCACATCATGTTACCTGACAGTACAATGTTTTCGGGAAAACAAGAGTTGAAGGTTGCAAAATTTGCCGATCTTGCCCTACCTGAAATGGTGACTGAATTGAAGCGACAAGTTCCACGCCCTCGTTTGAAAGCAAAGATCGTTGGAGGTGCCAGTATGTTTGAATTTAATGCGGGCGCATCCGTTGGTATCGGTCAAAGAAACATTGAAGCAGTAGAAAAAGTCTTGAATGACCTGCGTATTCAGATTGTAGCCAAGCATGTCGGCGGCAATGCAGGACGTACAATGATCGTTGATCTAGAAGATTTTACCACGACGGTAAAAATCGTCAATCAACAAATAGTTTATATTTAAAGGAGAAGACAAATGAATATATTGGTTGTAGATGACTCTGCATTCATGAGAAAAATAGTAACAGATCTATTGGAGAGAATGCCAAATATTCATGTCTCTAATACGGCAAGAAATGGGCAGCACGCACTGAAGTTATTGGCAGAAGCACTCAAGCCAGATTTAGTGTTGTTAGATGTAGAAATGCCGGTTTTGAACGGGTTGGAAACACTCAAAGAGATCAAGCGTCTCTATGACATTCCTGTAGTGATGCTGAGTGCCCTCTCCAATAAAGATATCACGATCGAAGCCCTCACCTTAGGAGCTGCTGATTTTGTGGAGAAACCAATCAATATTCGGGAGATCCAGGATGAGTGGATTCAAGATTTTTATGGAAAAATAAAAAACATTCCAACACAGCGCCGTCGACCAGTACGACGGACGGAAAGAGTGGAAAGAACCGAAGAACCCCCAGTACTAAAAGAGCGTTCATTACCAAGTAGAATCCAAGCATTGGTTATCGGTGCTTCTACTGGTGGTCCCAAAGCTCTTTTACGGATCAGTAAGGCGTTGCCAGCCTCTTTAAAGGTACCGATCTTTATTGTTCAGCATATGCCAAAAGGCTTCACCACCTCATTTGCGCAAAGAATGAATGATGAGAGTGCTGCACCTGTCAAGGAAGCACAAGATGGAATGTCAATCGAAAAATGCGTCTATCTTTGTCCAGGAGACTATCATATGACTTTGAGACAAGGAAAGATCGTGCTGAACCAAGAAGCCAAAGTCCATGGGACGCGTCCTGCAGTCGATTATTTGTTTGAATCAGCTGCACAAATGTATCGTCGAGAATTAGTGGCTGTTTTATTGACGGGCATGGGGAAAGATGGCTCAGAAGGTATGCGAGAGATTCAGCGTTTAGGCGGTTATACAATCGCTCAAGATAAAGAAACCAGTGTAGTGTTTGGGATGCCTCGTCAGGCAATTTTGTCTGGTGTGGTCAATGAAGTGTTAAGTTTAGACGATATTGGCGCCAAAGTAAAACAAATGGTTAGGTGAATGAGATGCAGTTAAATTTTGATTTTTTTAATAAGTGGGTAAAAGACAAATTGGGTATCCAGTTAGATGCTTACAAAGAAAAGCAAATGCAACGTCGTATCGCAAATATCATGGAATCTTGTGGAGTGAACACATTAGAAGCCTATTCCAAGCTTTTGGAAAGAGATCCCGTGGCTAAGCAAGAATTCTTAGAGCACATTACGATCAACGTCACAGAGTTTTATCGGAATCGTGACTTGTTTGATACCTTTGAAAAGAATTTGGTCACCTTAAATCGCAATTTTCCTCGCTTGAAAATCTGGAGTGCGGCTTGTTCGATCGGTGCGGAGCCGTATACGCTGGCAATGATCTTACAAAAAAACAAGATTCAAACGGCGAAGATCGTAGCAACAGATATCGATCGTACGATTTTACAAAGAGCGAAAACCGCTGTCTATAAAAACAGCGATATCAAAAACATCCCGATCAGTGATCGGAACGAGTATTTCAATCAATTATCAACCGATGAATTTGCATTGAAAGACGGGATCAAACGACAAGTTTTATTTAAAAAACACGATTTGCTAAAAGACCGATATGAAGACAAATGTCATGCCATCGTTTGCCGAAATGTCACGATCTATTTCAAAAATGACGCACGCGACGAAGTCTATCAAAAATTTAGTGATTCGCTTGTACCAGGGGGCATCCTATTCACTGGTGCAACAGAAACAATCAATTTTTCTGAAAACTTTGGATTAAAGAAAATCGATTCATTTATTTATCAAAAAATGTGAAACAAGGAGTTGAAGAAGTGTGGACGACAACAATATTTATCGTACACTGTTCTTTGAAGAAACAGATGATCATCTTCAACAATTGAACGACAACGTATTGGAGTTAGAAAATAATCCAAATGATGGGAATCTGCTAAATGAGATTTTTCGGTCGGCCCATACCTTAAAGGGAATGGCTGCCACCATGGGTTACGATGTCATGACAGAGCTGACCCATAAGATGGAGAATATCTTTGAGAAGTTCAAAGAAGGCACAGTTGAAGTGACTAGCAACTCGATCTCATTGATCTTTCGTTGCTTAGATAAATTGTCTAGTTTAGTCGAGGATTTACGTGAAGAAAAAGAGCTGACGCATACTTCCATCGAGAGCCTGCTGGCAGAGCTTGGTGAAGTAGAAGAAGACTCTGCTCCTGAGGAAGAGCTGGTCGAAGAAGTAATAGCATCGAAAACGGCAGAATTAGTTGCCGGATTCAAATTCCTTGAAGACAGTGATCTTCACGTCATCAAAAATGCGGTAAATGATGATTATCAAGCTTACAGTATTGCGGTTCGTTTAGAAGAAGATTCCTTGCTCAAAGGTCCGCGAGCATTTCTAATCATGGAAAAACTGGAGCAAGAAGGGGATATCCTTCATACGGAACCAACGACAGAAGTCTTGGAGCTAGGTGATTTTGATTCAGATTTTCACGTTGTCTACTTATCCAAGAATGATCACGAGCGTGTGATGGAAAATCTACTAGGTAATAGTGAGGTAGAAGCAATCAAGGTCGAGGTTTTTGATGAATCACAGCATATCTTGACGGAAGAAACAGTGGTGACGGAAGCAGCGGAAACAAACGAATCTAATGAACCAGAAGTGGTGACTGTAGAGAAATCTGTAGAGACTGACAAAGCAAAAACTGCTGTACAGCAGCCAACGATCCACAACAATAACAATAATCAATCGATTCGTGTCGATCTGTCTCGTTTGGATCTGTTTTTGAATTTAGTATCAGAGTTGGTCGTTTACCGAAACCAATTGGAAGAAGTCAGCACCCGTGCGAATATTGCCGACATCAAAGAATCACTCGAACAAGTGTCTCGTTTGACTTCTGAATTGCAGGATTTGGTCCTAAAAATCCGCATGCAGCAGGTCAAAGTCGTATTTAGTCGTTTCCCAAGAATGGTCCGCGATTTGTCTAATGAACTAGACAAGGAAATGGATCTGATCATTACAGGGGAAGAAACGGAATTAGACAAGACAGTCGTTTCCGAACTAAGCGAACCTTTGGTGCATCTGTTGAGAAATTCCGTGGACCACGGGATCGAAACACCTGACGTGCGAGAGGCATTAGGGAAAGAACGCAAAGGGATTATCCAACTGGCTGCTTTCCAAGAAGGCAATCAAGTGATGATCACGATTGAAGATGACGGAAAAGGATTGGATCCTGAAGTGATTCGTGCAAGTGCCGAACGCAAAGGAATTCCAACAGACGGTCTAACAGATGAAGAGATTCAGCATTTGATCTTCCATCCAGGATTTTCGACTGCAAAAGAAGTGACGAATATTTCTGGACGTGGTGTGGGAATGGATGTGGTTCAATCAAAGATCAGTTCACTTGGCGGAACGATCGAGTTGAGAAGTCAAAAAGACGTGGGAACCATGTTTATTATCAAGTTACCGTTGACACTCTCCATCATTGAAGCTCTGATGGTTCGTATCGGAGAGGAAAGTTTTGCGATTCCTCTGGACATCGTTGAGCGTGTCGTGATGATTCGCGAGGAAGAGATCCAAGAAACACTGAACGAAGAAGTCTATGAATTTCAGGGAGAAATGATCCCGATCATCCGCACCAATGAATTGCTACAAGTCGACACCAAATACGCTGGCAAGCATTATGCGATCATCGTGAACATCGATCAGCGGTATTACGGTGTTCTGTCAGATGAACTGATCGGACAGCAGGAGATTGTCATCAAGAAGATTGACGGCATCTTACAACAAACAAGAAAATATCAAGGGGCAACGATTCTAGGAGATGGTTCAATCGCATTGATCCTGGATGTAAATGCCATTTGTTATGATCAGAGGAATCGATAAATGACATATACTGATTTGGAATTAGATGGACTGAAAGAAATTATCAATATCGGTGGTGGACATGCAGCAACAAGTATCTCTATGATGGTGGATCGTAGAATCGATATGCGGGTACCAGAAGTTGAAATCTTAAGCTATGAAAAGCTCTATCAGCAGATCTTG
Source organism: Enterococcus olivae (assembly GCF_053760925.1). Lineage (NCBI taxonomy): Bacteria > Bacillati > Bacillota > Bacilli > Lactobacillales > Enterococcaceae > Enterococcus > Enterococcus olivae. The sequence goes on along the minus strand of NZ_JBSMVT010000004.1, from coordinate 30,559 downwards.
GATGAAAACGAAGAAGTCTATGCAATCGTGAGTCAGATCCTAGGTGACATTCGAGGAGTGTTCCTGTTTGTTCTGACAGATGCGACAGCCGACAAGCTGACGGAATTTATGGTAGGAACTCCTGAGTTCGATCAGGAGGTAAAATCTTCAGCGGTTAATGAATTGACCAACATTGTGTCCAATTCTTTTTTAGGTGCAATTGGAAAATTTTTAGATAATCAATTGATTTCATCGCTACCTATGATACAATATGATTATTTTGGAGCAGTCATCAGCAGTGTCTACATGGCATTGAATCAATTTGATGATCAAGTCATGGTGATCCGTAATGAATTCACCTATGATGAAGACAGTTTAGACGCTTCGTTGTTTTTTATACCAGAAACGGGTGTCATTGAAAAAATTTTAACTACTTTAGGGATTTGAGGAGAGAAAATTAATGGCAAAGACAGTATTAATTGTAGACGATGCGGTATTTATGCGCATGAAATTAAAAGATATTTTAGAAAAAAACGGCTATGAAGTCGTTGGTGAAGCGCAAAATGGACAAGAAGCTTTTGAAAAATACCAAGCAGTCCATCCAGATTTAGTAACTATGGATATTACTATGCCAGAAGTCGATGGTCTGGAGTCATTGAAAATGATCAAAGCCGCGGATGCTTCAGCAAAAGTGGTCATGTGCAGTGCAATGGGGCAACAAGGAATGGTGATGGATGCGATTCGTGCAGGTGCAGTGGATTTCATCGTTAAACCATTTGATACAGACCGTGTGATCAAAGCCGTAGATAAAGCTCTTTCTTAAAAAGGAGATGACCAAAGATGCAAATGATTCTGTTTAAAATGAATCATCGAAACTATCTCATCTCAGCGGACTCGGTAGAGGAAGTCATCGATACGATCCGTATCACGAAGGTTCCACTGGCACCTCATTGGGTAGAGGGACTCATTAATTTGCGAGGAACTGTCTTAACGGTAGTGAATTTGACGAAGTTGATCGGTGTTCCCAATGCTGAGCTCAATCGCAACATTTTGATCATGAAACAAAATGAAGAGAAAAAAGGTTTGCTGATTGAAGAAGTAGTAGAAGTGGTAGATATAGAAGAAGAGGATATCCAGTTGATGGATGAGGAAGGGTACGATTACTATTCTGGAATCGTGTCTTTCCCGGACAAAGTAGCTAATGTGATTCAAGTGAATCATATGATTTTTGAGTAAATGGGGGATTGAATTTGGATCAGGTACTGTCGCAACAAGAAATTGACCGATTACTAAATGCCATGGACAGTGGCGAGATCGATCAAGAAACAGTCGAAGAAGAAAACGAGCAGGCCAAGGTCAAAAGTTACGATTTTCGTAGACCGACCAAACTTTCAAAAGAATACATCAATACGCTGCATATGATATTTGAAGACTTTTCTAAGGTAGGAAGTAATCTATTGTCTACACAGCTAAGAACAAATGTGTCTTTTCAGTTGGCAGCGATCGAGCAAATCAGCTATGATGAGTTTATCCACTCGATTCCTAAATTCACATTATTAGGTTTATTGCAGTCGAAGCCAGCTAGTGGCATTCAGATGATCGAGATGAATCCACAGCTATGTATGTTGATCGTAGAGTTGTTGTTTGGCGGGATCGAAGTTCGCCAGCAAGCAAATGAGATGGAAGAAGTCTCGGATAAGAAAAGTTTTACAGATATTGAGTTAGCAGTGCTGGAAGAAGTAGTCACCCAGTTGGCAGTTGCCTTTGAAAATTCTTGGAAAGATATCGTCGAGCTATCGACTGAACTTGAAGGGATGGATACCAATCCTCAATTGTTGCAAAACATGTCCCCGAATGAACCCGTGGTATTGGTTACATTTACTGTGAAAATCTTAAAGATCCAAACCTTTATCAATATCTGTATCCCCTATGTCTTTTTTGAGGGGATCATTGATAAGCTAAGTTTCCGTAACTGGTTTGATTCAAATCAATCATCGAATCAGGGGGAAGTAGACGAGTTACAAAAGAGTTTGAATAATGTTCAATTAGAGCTGGAAGTTCTTTTAGGAGAGTCTCAAATGAATCTTTCTGATTTCCTTCATCTAGCACCGGGTGATGTCATTAAACTGGATCGTAAAATCACCGATCCACTAGAGACATTTATTGAAGGAAAACCATTCTATCGAGTGATTCCAGGGAAGAAAAATGACCAACTAGCCATTGAGTTAATAGATAAATTGGAAGGAGATCAGAAAGATGAGTGAAGGTCTATCACAAGCAGAAATTGATGCAATGTTAAACGGAGGGGCTATTCCATCTGAGGAATCCGCCGATCCAGCTACACAATTAACAGAACAAGATAAGTTTGATATTATTGGAGAAGTCGGTAATATTTCGATGTCACAGGCTGCGACAACCTTGTCGTCTATCTTGAATCGTCGAGTAATGATCACGACACCTCGTGTATCAAAAGTAAAATTTAGAGAAATACTTGAGGGCCTAGCAGCACCGAAAGTATCGACCACTGTTGAGTTTAAAGAAGGACTTTTGGGGACGAACCTGATGCTCTTGGAAGTCAGCGATGCGATCATTATTGCCGATTTAATGATGGGCGGAGAAGGCAAGCCGACATCAACTAAATTCACTGAATTGGAACTGAGTGCCGTAGCAGAAGCAATGAATCAAATGATCGGTTCAGCTTCAACTTCAATGGCAACCATGATCAATCGAAAAGTAGATATCCTGCCGCCAGATGTCAATCTATGGGAAAACAAGGAATCTATTGATTACGATGGAATCGTCAAAGACCAGGACATTTATCGGATCTCTTTCTCTTTAGACGTTGAAGGTGTGATCGAAAGTGAGATCATGCAAGTTTTTACAGAAGAAGTTGTCAAAGATATCACAGATGCGATGTTGTCAGATAAAGCAGTCAGTGTGCGTAAAGAAGAAATGGTTTCTGAACCAGCACCTGATAATCGACCTCAACAGCAGGCTGCACCTCAGCAACAACAGTCAACACATGCTGGATATGCGTCACAGCAGCAAGCGCAGAAACCACAAGAACAAGAATGGCAGAGTGAGCCACCACAAAGACCTAGTCGGATGGTTGAAGTCAGTCAGGCAGAATTCCAACCGCTGTTTTCAAAATCTAGTACTGCAGATGTCGATACAGACAACCTGGGACTGATCATGGATGTCCCATTAGATTTGAGTGTCATCTTAGGGAAAAGCCGCAAATCGATCAAAGATATCCTTTCATTGAATACTGGTTCTGTCGTAGAGCTGGAGAAATTGACGGATGAACCATTGGACATTCTAGTTAATGGGAAATTGATCGCGACAGGAGAAGTAGTCGTTATCAATGAAAACTTTGGTGTGAGAATCACCAATATCCTGTCTCCGAAACAACGCCTCAATCATTTGAACTAAGAAAAATAAAAAAGTTAAACAAAATCGTTTAACTTTTTTTATTTTTTGCCGATAATATAACCATACAGCAAAAGAGACGACGAGGAGGGAATCTCTATGAAAATCGGAAGAGGCTACGGCGAATACAGCGATCGACTCGTTCAATCGAAAAAAGCCCAGGAAAAATATACCCAGACAGCTCAAACATCCAATGCAAAAGACAATGTAGATTTATCTACAACGACACAAAAAATTCGCGAAACACAAAAAAGCGATGCCGTGGAAACAGCGCGTGCAGACAAAGTTGCGGCATTGAAACAAGCGATTAAAGATGGATCTTATCAAGTATCGACGGAAGAGATTGCAAAAAGTATGGTACAATCGATGAAAACGATAAAGGACGCTTAAATCATGACAACGATCGAATTTGAACGCAAATTAATCAAATTTACACAATTATTGAAAAAAGAAAAAATGTACTTGATCAAAGGTCACGCTGAAAAATTAGAAGAACTCGTTGCCCAAAAAGAGGAGTTTGTGCCTCTTTTTAGTTCTTATACGGGAGAAATCAGTGAGAAATCTCGCACGTTGATCAAACAGATCCAGCAGCAGCAGGAAGAAAATCTGCTGTTGACCCAGCAAGCAATCAGTTACCAAGAGACTTTGATGGATGCCGTCAAAAGCACGATGAAGCAGTCGAACAATCAGACCTATGCAAAACCGACCACTGCTTCCAATGGACAGGCACCAACGACTTTGGTAGATACAGAATTTTAGGAGGAAAACGCTATGACAGGTTTATTTGGTTCATTAGGAACAGCAACCCGAGGAATGAACACGAACCAGACAGGTTTACAGACTAGCGGACATAATATTGCCAATACAAATACAGACGGGTATTCACGCCAGCGTGTACATATGCAAGCAGAGACTCCTTACCGTATGGCGGGAGTCGGCATGATTGGTATGGGAGTAAAGGCAACAAGTGTGGATCGGATCGTCGATTCATTCATTCGTGGACAAATCCAGGGGGCTTACTCTCAATACCGCATGTTTGAACAAAAATCAGATGCGTTAGGACAATTAGAGAATTTTTTGAATGAACCTTCAGAAACGGGAGTCATCAATCAACTGTCGGTTCTTTATGATTCATGGTCTAAATTAGGAAGCAATCCTGAATTAGCTACCTCTAAAACATTAGTCATAGAAAATTCAAATACTTTCACAGACATGGTTCGTCAAATGGCTGGTCAAATGCAGCAATTGAAAAATGAAGTCGTCAGTAATATTGAAAAAGGCGCCTTAGACTTTAACCAAAAGGTAGAACAGCTGGCTATCTTAAACGATCAAATCTTTGCGATCGCTTCAAATGGAAGTTCGCCAAATGATTTGCTGGATACCCGCGATTCGTTATTAAAGGATCTTTCAGGACTAGCGGACATTTCAGCTGAATTTGATAAGTTTGGCCGTGTGTCTTCATTGAGAATCGGTGGAGATTCTGGCACCGAAGTATTGAATGTTAAAACAGGGACAAAAGCAGTCAGCGTGGTGACAGGAGATGGGCAAATTTCTCTTGGAGGCGATGCACAGAACAAGAAGACTGCCGACACAACGGGTCTGCCGTTGGGAACGATCGTTATTGCAGAGGCTAATGGAAACGATGCAACAATCACTTCAGAAGTAATCGTTTCTGGTGGCGAAATCGGCGGCTTTAAAGCAGCAGCAAAAGAGATCGATGACAGCTTGAATTCATTAGATGATTTTGTAAAGAAATTTGCCGATGCTATCAACGAGGTGTATCAACAGGATGACCCTAATGCAGAACCTTTTTTTGTAGAAGGCGATACTGCTGGAACGATCAAAGTGAATGAATACTTCCAAGAAGATCCATCGAGATTACAAGCAGGAAAATCCGGCGATGATGGTGACGGTTCGCTAGCAAGAGAAATAGGAAAACTTTTCTCTAAAAAAGATGTAGACGATAACATGACTTTTGCAGAACGCTTTAATAATATCGTCACAAAAAACGGGATTTCCAAACAGCAGGCAGACAATACAGCTGCCTCACAATTAACTTTGCTGAACCAATTAGAATATAAAAATGAGTCTGTATCAGGTGTCAACTTGAACGAAGAAGTGTCCGATGTTATTCGTTTCTCTCAAGCATTCCAGGCGAATGCTCGTGTGATTCAGACAATTTCAGAAATGCTTGATACATTGATCAACCGAACAGGAGTGTAGTACGATGAGAGTTTCTAGTAATGTAACTTACAACGACTTTATTAAAAATCTAGGTACCAATGCCAGCAAAGTTCAAAAAACGTTGAATCAAATCTCAAGTTTAAAAGAAGTCAGCAAATCTTCGGATAACCCATTATTGGTTTCCAAGATTATGAATTTAAACGTAGCTATCGCTCGAAATGAGACATTCGGCCAAGAAATCAAAGACAGCCAAGACTGGATCAATACCCAGTTTGGTGCGTTGCAGCATGTTAACGATTCGATGAACAATATTCGCCGTCTGGTTCAACATTCAGCGAATGGCACGCAAGATGTTGATGAGATCAAAGCGAATCGTAATGAGATCCAGCAAGAGATTCTGGGAATCGTGGAATCATTGAATACCAACTTTGACGGACGTTATATTTTTGGTGGAACGAATACTACAGAGCCGCCATTCAGTGTAGTGCGAGATGCTAATGATGCGGTGATCGGAATTGAGTACAACGGCTCAACTACAGAAGTCTCACGTGAGATTGCCGACAGTGTGGTCGTTGATTTACCAACAAATGGAGAGAAAATCGTTGGTGGTAGTGAAATGAATGATTTTCTAAATGGCTTGATCGAAGATATGGATTTTTATATCAATAATAAAGAAAGATTAAGTGGAATAGACAGAGACAGTCTGGATCCTGATGATCCTGCTAATGCTGATACGCTTGCTGAGTTGGATAGATTGGATGGCTGGGCGCAAGGCATGTCCAGTAAAATCGGTGACTTGGATAAACGTAAAGGGGATATTGCAGAGTTCCAAACGCGGATCGATACGATTGCCAATCGCCTGAAATCAGCAGGTGCTCGAAATGAGACAGAAAAGTTATCTCTGAAAAGTACCTTGTCTGATCGTCAAGACGTAGATGTTGCAGAAAAATACATGGAATACCAAAACCAAATGCTGGCTTATCAAACCACAATGGCGATGGGGACCAAAATCATGCAGACATCGATTTTAGATTATGTACGCTAAACTCCAGAATTTCTGGAGTTTTTTTAAATCTTTTATTCTGATGTGGAGAAGGGAGAAGCTATAATGAAGTTGAAGCAACTTTGTCTTTTAAACAAAGACAGCGAGCAGAATCAGTCGCTCAGCTCAGATCAACTATCAAGAGAGTATAGGTCTTATTATTTACAGTTGATCGATTCTCTGGTACAGGATATTGATGGAGCTTCCGATCCTGATAGTATCGTAGTCTCACAAAAAGAATGGGCGAAAATCCAGAGCAAGCTAGCTTTGAAGGAAACAGGGAGATTAGCTCATTTTTTTGCTTATAGAGAGAGTGCTGAATAGCATCAAACAGGACTGCTGAAAACGTTAAAACATTCGGCGGTCTTTTTTTGAGTAAAGGTGAATGTCAGGCCGTCGTTTCAAGTAGTCCAATGTTTAAATGGTTATGCGGAAGATTAAATTCAATTTTTTTGAAAAAAAATATATAATCCCCTTAAACAATTCCAAAGTCTTCCGATAATTAATAACAGAGGATGAACCACTGAAGCATCGGAAAATTATTTTAAGAAAAGTAAGAAAAACTATTAAACTCTTAAAACAACCTGCCGATACTATTTAACAGAGGGGAAACCTTACAAATTGAATTGAACTAATTAGGAGGAAAACAAACATGAGAATTAATACAAATATCTCAGCAATGAATACTTACGGTCGTTTGACTAATGCCAATGCTGCTAAAAGTAGTTCATTAGCAAAACTATCATCAGGTCTACGTATCAACAAAGCCGGAGACGACGCAGCTGGACTAGCGATCTCTGAAAAAATGAAAGGCCAAGTCGGTGGTTTGAAACAAGCGGTACGTAACGCACAAGACGGCGTATCTTTGATCCAAACAGCTGAAGGCGCATTGAACGAAACTCATGCGATCCTAGGACGTATGCGTGACCTAGCAGTTCAAGGTGCGAACGGCACTCTTAGTCAAGATGACCGTGGCGAAATCAACAAAGAATTCAATGCATTAAAAGAAGAAATCACTCGTATCTCTGATACAACTGAATTCAATACCAAAAAATTATTGAATACTGAAGGACAAAGCTTTACTTTCCAAATCGGTGCTAATGATGGACAAATAATGTCAGTAACTATTGGTAAAATGAATGCTGATACACTAGGAATTACTAGTGATGTTAAATTAGCTGATATTGATGAATCAAGAGAAGAAGCAGTGACTGACGCAGAAGGTGATTTAGAAACTGCAAAATCAAATGAAAAAATCAGTGAAAACTTCACAGCTGCTTTAGAAAATGTTGAGGATGATACAACTGTATACGATGATAGTGTTTCAGGAATTGATTTAAGTGATTCCGATGCTTTAGATGAACTATTTGGTGAATCTCACGGTCTAACTGCGACTTCTACTTGGGCTGAAGTAAAAACTGCTGTAGAAGGACTAGACACTGATGTTGCAGCTGCAGAATCTAACGTAAGCAAAGCGGCAGCAGCTGTCGATACAGCTGGACGTGAAGCTTCATCGAAGGCAATTACTTCAATTGACAGTGCAATCAAAGATGTTTCAGCTCAACGTTCTTCATTAGGTGCGGCTCAAAACCGTTTGAACCATACAGTGAAGAACTTGACTACAACTCAAGAAAACCTATCTGAAGCGAACTCACGTATCCGTGACGTTGACATGGCTGAAGAAATGATGGAATTCACTAAGAACAACATCCTTTCTCAAGCAGCTACTTCAATGTTGGCTCAAGCAAACTCTATGCCAAACAGCGTACTAGGTTTGTTACAATAATCAAACGTTTAGAACCGATGGAAAACCATCGGTTCTTTTTTTACGATCAATTAGTGAAGAGAAATGAAGAAAACGGTTCGAGAAGAATCGTTTCTTTGTTTTGGAGAAGTTTTTATTGAAAAAATACGAATTTATTAGAGAAAGGGAAATTGAAGCGATGTTGCTACTGTGAAAGTGCAGTATTGTTTAGGCATTGGTAAGACCGTATCTACCACTCATCGATCGAAAGGCATTGGTGGTAAAGGAGGTCGTGCCAATGAAATCAAATGTGGAAAGGCTTGCGTCAGAGAATGGTTGAGACCATTATACTGATCTTGGCGATAGTTGAAGGGATCGTAACGATCGTTCATCTAGTGATAAAGATCAGAAACGACAAAAAAGACAAGAAGGACTAAACCTTCCTGTCTTACCAAACCACCTTTGCCTAAGCAATAGGTGTAAGAGTGTAAGCCGCACTCTTACCTGTACTTTCATTGTAGCAACGCGTGTAAGAAAGGTCAATAAAAAATAGTTTCCTGAAAAAAATACCCTTGCTACTGTGAAAGTGCAGTATTGCTTAGGCATTGGTAAGACCGTATCTACCATTCATCGATCAAAATGCATTGGTGGTAAAGGAGGTCGTGCCAATGAAAACAAAAGTAGGAAAGGCTTGCGTCAAAAAATGGTTGAAACCATTATCCTGATCTTGACAATAGTTGAAGGGTTCGTAACGATCCTTCATTTAGTGTTAAGGATTAGGAACGACAAAAAAGACAAGAAGGACTAAACCTTCCTGCCTTACCAACCTACCTTTGCCTAAGCAATAGGTGTAAGAGTGTTAGCCGCACTCTTACCTGTACTTTCATTGTAGCAACGCCTACAAGAAAGGTCAACGAAAAAGTGACCAGTAAAAAATAAACTACCTTGCTATTGTGAAAGTGCAGTATTGCTTAGGCATTGGTAAGACCGCATCTACCACTCATCGATCGAAATGCATTGGTGGTAAAGGAGGTCCTGCCGATGAAACCAAATGTGGAAAGGCTTGCGTCAGAGAATGGTTGAAACCATTTTACTGGTCTTAGCGATAGTTGAAGGGATCGTAACGATCCTTCATCTAGTGATAAAGATCAGAAACGACAAAAAAAGGCACAAAGGACTAACCCTCGTGCCTTAACACCCACCTTTGCCTAAGCAATAGGTGTAAGAGTGTTAGCCGCACTCTTACCTGCACTTTCATTGTAGCAACGTCTACGGGAAACGTCAATAGATGGAAGAGAACAGATTTTGATGATTTTTCATTGTCAGACGCTTCTTTCGTGTTACACTAAATAAGGATCTTTTCTTTTTTCTGACAGAAGAAAGAATTTTTCTGCTGGAATCACTTAATTTTATAAAAATAGTATCCGATAATAAGAGTAATAGATGATTACATAGAGAAGGAGAGGGTTCAATAATGGCAAGTATTACAAGTGCATCTGGAATTAGTGGGATCATAGGTCAATATTCAGGAATTGGTGCAGAGCAGATCGAACAACTACTTGAAGGGGATTCGATTCCTAAGTTGCGTGCCCAAAACCGAATTGAAGATATCCAGAAAGAAAAAACTGCTTGGAGCGACATCAAGACACGTTTGAACAACTTTTTGAAAAGAACTGAAGATTTACAAAAAATGGATACATTCCAAAGCAAGAAGACGAGTACATCAGATGATAAAAGTGTACAGATCAGTGCAACAGCTAGTGCAGCAGAAGGAAATTTCCGTCTGAAGGTCAATCAGCTGGCAACGTCTACCGAGATGGTTGGGACTCGATTCGATACGAACGATCAGGCACTATCTGTTTCAGGTGGTCTGACGATTACTTCAGCCGAAACCGATGACAGCGGGAACGCTAAAGAATTTACTTTTGATATTTCTTCTACGGATAGTTTGAAAGATATCGCAGCGAAGATCAACAAGGAAACAAAGAATTCCAATATCACAGCAACGATCATGGACAATCGTTTGGTCTTACAGGACAAGAGTACCGGTGAGCGTAGCTTTACAGTCTCGGGCAGTGCCAAGGATGGTGTCGGTCTGGGCGACGGTGCAGAGCTGCGTCTAGGTCAAAATGCTGAGTTTAGTTTGAATGGCATCGATGTTGTCAGTCAGTCTAACAAAGTAGAAGATGTCGTGGAGGGTGTTACCTTTGATTTATTGCAGGAAACAGACACAGAAGTTCGCTTATCTCTGCAAAATGATACTTCTAAAGTTAAGACGGCAGTTAAAGATTTTGTTTCTCAATACAACAGCTTGATGAGCTTGATCAGTGACAAAGTCAGTGTTGGTGATCCAAGTGCCGACAACAATGAGACGGGCGCGTTAGCAGGAGACAGCACACTGATTCGTTTGCAGTCAGAGCTGCGCAACATGGTTGCACCGGCTTTCTCTTCACTAGGTTCAAGTGTCAGAGCGCACGATGTGGGTCTGTCGATCACGGATCGTGCAGGTACGTTGGCATTGGATGAAACCCAATTTGATGAGCTACTGGCTAAAGATCCAGAGGCGTTGAAAGATTTCTTTTTCAAGTCAGAACAGGTCGATGGAGAAACAAAAACAAGTGGTTATTCTGTTGCATTGAAAGGGGTCGCCGACAAGTATTTGTCGGAGCGTAGTGACAGCAAAGGGGTCATTGCTACGAAGTTTGATACTTACGAGGCAACGATCAAAGATTTGAACAAACAAATCACGCGGTTCGATGCTGTTTTGGAGCAAAAGAAAGCTCGCTATGTCGATATGTTCACTCGTTTGGATCAGGCGATGATGCAAGCTGAGGAACAAATGTCTTGGCTGATCAATCAGGTCAATTCATTTAACGGTGGCAACTAATGGATGCTGACAAACAGTTCGTGAAAAAAATTTTAGTCAGTCTGCTTTCCATGATGCAGGAGTGGGAAGGTGACATTGATCAGCTGGAGCCTTTATTGAATCAGTGTAATCAAAAACTGATGAGCCTCTCAAAAACGAATCAAGGATTGATGGAAAACGAGGAGCTGGCACAAGCTGTGATCCAAGAGTATCAAAAATTATTAGCACAATTGAAAGTAGAAAAAGAAGAGGTCGTGAAGGAAATGGCACGTTTGAATCAACCAGATACCAAGCGTACCTATCAACAGCTAACTTCTTCCGGATATGAATTTTATTATTGAAAGCAGGTTTTCTGATGTATCAAAATATGCAAGAAAATTATTTAAAAAATCAAGTGATGAGTGCCTCTCCAAACAAATTGATCGAAATGCTGATCGAAGGTGGGATCAAAAAGATCCGCATGGGGAAAATGGCGATTGAAAATGAGAAATATGCACAGGCTAGCGAGCATCTGATTCGTGCACAAGACATCGTCATGGAACTGCGTTATTCAATCAATGAAGAGGTGGAGAGTACAATTCCAACAGAATTGATCGAGCTTTATGATTATATGTACAATCGATTGATCATAGGAAACATTGATCGTGACATAGAGCCTTTGAGTGAAGTACAAGGCCTGTTGACGGAACTTTTAGAAACTTGGCAGCAAATCACGATTAATAACTAATAAAAGCAGTATAACCTGTTGAATAGTGACAGGTTATACTGGTTATTTTTGAGTGTTCTCTTGAATTATTTGTGAGAACAACCGATGGATTACTTTAGAAATGTTTGAAATGTAGCAGGAGGACAAATCAAATGGATATACTTTTAGTGATAGGAATAATCTTTGGAACCCTTACAGTTATTTTAGGGACGGTTTCCAACGGTGTTAATTTAGGAGTGCTGATTAATCCCTCTGCGCTGTTCGTTGTATTCCTGGGGATCATCGCGGTTATGTTGAGTAGCTATTCGATAGCAGAGCTGAAACGCCTGCCCAAAATATTTAGTGTGTTGTTTCAAAAGGATGAACGTGATAGCTCAGGGATCATTCAGAGCATTGTTGAACTTTCGAATCTGGCGCGGCGAGATGGATTGCTGTCTTTAGAAAGCAGTGTTGAAGCCTTGGACAATGATTATTTAAAAAAAGGGATGCAGATGGTCGTCGATGGCGTCAATCCAGAACAAATTCAAGAAATTTTAGAAAATGAGATCAGTGGTGTGGAGGAACGACATCGTGCAGCAATTCAGATGTTCAAAACGGCAGGTTCTACAGCACCAACTCTAGGGGTGCTGGGATCGTGTATCGGGATGATCGGAGCCTTGGGGAATCTATCTCAAGTAGATTCGTTAGGAGTCTTGATATCGGCATCATTCGTTTCTACCGTGTATGGTATTGCAGTCGGTTACCTTATGATGGTTCCCTTCTCTACACGACTAACAGCTAAATCTGAAGGAGATGTACAGGAAATGTACATGATCATTGAAGGTGTGATGGCGATTCAGGCAGGTCTTTCACCGAAAACCGTGGAACAAAAGTTGTATAGTTTGGTAGAGCCTGAGAAACGTCCTTCAAATGAGAATTAAAGGTTGTGAAAGAAAATGAAAAGAAAGAAAAAACCAGAAGAACCTTTAGATGAACGCTGGATGCTTCCTTATTCAGATATGATGACACTCTCCTTGTCTCTGTTTATCGTAATGTTTGGTGTGGCTAGAGTAGATGAAGCAAAATTTGGAGAGATGAGAGATCATTTTGGTATTTTATTTTCAAGTAATTCAGGTGGAGACTCGATCATTGAGAATGTCGTGGATCTAGGAGGACATCAAGTAATTTTAGTAGATGACACTGAAAATGAGGGCAATACAGAAGGACTTTTGACGGTATCTTCTGAACAGATGAAAGAATCTCAGTTAGAGCAGAAGATAGAAGAGCAGCAATTGATAGAGGCACGAGAGAATATGTTGGAGGCCTTTGCTGCCCTAGAACTAGCTGAAGATGTTCAGATATCCTTGCAATCAGATGGTATCTATATTTCTCTGGAGGACAGTCTGCTATTTGCTACTGGAAGTGCAGATTTACCGACTTCTGTCGAACACTATCTGGACATTGTTTCCAATGAAGTCAAGCATTTGAATAAAGAAATTGTAGTTGCTGGTCATACGGATAACGTACCCGTGGTTCGTTCGAACTATTCCAACTGGGAACTAAGTGCGAATCGAGCGATTGCTGTCATGAATTATCTGGTTCTCAAAGAAGGGATCGATCAGAAAAAAGTATCGATTCAGGCATTTGCAGACACACAGCCAGCTGCAACAAATCAGACATCAGAAGGTCGTTCCAAGAATCGTCGAGTAGAGATTATTGTCTACAAAGATCATGGTTAAAAATTGAGGGGCTCCAGCAGCAACTCAATTTTTTTATGTTAGGCAAGGAGAATGAAAATGAAAAAGAAGATTATCAGTATTGTCTTACTAGGAATTTGTGCAGCAACGTTTTACTTTTTTTTAAGAAAAGATGGATCAGATCAGGAAATCAGTAGTGTCGACAGTAGTTCGATAGAAATAGAAGAACCTGGCAAAGAATATGATGAAGAAGCAATGTATGACAGCAATAATCAAATAACTCTCGCGCCCAGAAAAATGAACGATACGGATGAGGACTATTCGAAACCGATTCACACGATCCGATTAGATACCCCGCAAGAAAGTCAATTGGCAGAGCCAGCTCTTGAGAATGGCGGAGGGATTACAGCATTGTCAATGCTGTTGAATTATTACCATTTTAATGTTAATAAAAATGAATTGGCAGAAAGCCTGCCAATCGCCCCTTATGAGAAGGAAGGCATTCATGGAAATCCTACAGAAGCATTTGTGGGTGAACTGGAAAGCGGAAAAGCATTAGGCGTATATGCTACACCGTTGGCTAAGATCGCACAGGAAATTGTGGGTGATGAATATGAGGTCATTGCAGAAAATAATACATCTTTTGAGATGCTTTTAGAGCAAGTCCAAAACAATCATCCGGTGTGGATTGCGACTTCTGAGGATTTAAAGGTTCCTAATGAACGCAAAAATCAAAGCTGGCCAACAGATGCCGGTGTATTGACTGTGCCTGAGTATATTCATGCAGTAGTGATCGTTGGTATGGATCAATATCGAGTGTACGTCAATGACCCACTTGGTGAAAAAGAAACAGAGATCAAGATTGGTGAAATGAAAGATATTTACGAAAAAATGGGTAGCCAGTCACTGTATTTAAAAACAAAATAGAGCGTTACCAGTCATCTTTTTTTAGATTAGATGACTGGTTTTATTTTTAATAGAAGTTCGAGGTTGGTCTTAGAGATGATATCATGAACAGAAAAAACAACTATATATATGAAGGAAAAATCTAATTAGTTGTCGGAATATCCTTGACGACGTTATTTATATTCGTTATCATTTAAATTGTAGATATTTTTTGTCTATAAAAGGAGAAGAGAATGAGGCTAAAAAATAGCTTAGAAGAAGCGATTTGTATTCTTCTGATTTTAGGAAAAAATGACCAAGGGATGCCAATAAAAAGCTCTAGTATCAGTCAACAATTAGGCGTTTCGGATTCTTATCTGAAAAAAGTATTGCGCAAGTTGGTAATTGGGGAAATGATCACTTCGAGTGTAAGCAAGGGTGGTGGATTTAGTTTAGCCCGATCGTTAGAGGATATCTATATATTAGATATTTACTATGCTATTGAAGGGAAAGACTCCTATATTCGTACAAAGCGTTTGACAGAAAAAGTCTTCTCGCAAAAACAAGAAGCCGAACGTGTAGAAAAAAAACTTCTAGGTTTTCTTCAGGAAGGCGAGGAGCTATTGCTAAATCGCCTGGCCAATTATTCATTAGGAGATTTATTAAGAGAAGAGTGACGATAAGACGACTTTTCAAAAGCAATAATCAACAACATGAAAGGAAAGAAGGGGTGTTAAGATGAGTGTCGATGCTATCCAACAATTAGTTGTAGCTGAAAAACAAGCTGCCCAGCTTCTTCAAGAAGCAGAGGAAGAGCTGCAGCAGCATAAAGAAAAAAATCAAAAAGAAGTAGAGCGTTTCAAAGAAGAGCGCATGAATCAAATCGCAGCAAAGAAAAAGGAAATCACACAGAACTGTGAAAATGAATTTCAAGAGATTAGTGAACCTTTGACTGAAAAGACCAAAAAAGAGGTTGAAAAGTTAAAAACGATTTCATCGGAATTACGAGAAAGAGCGCTCAAAACAATAATCGACAAGGTTGTGAATTGATATGGCTATTGTGAGAATGCAAAAATTTAACTTGATTACTTTTAGCGAGTATCAAGAGAACCTTTTAGAAAAACTGCAAGATTTTCAAGAGGTAGAATTATTTGATTCCGGCGAATTTTATCAGGAATCTGTTCCTTTGTTTTCAAGATTAGGTAAACATCCAAGAACGGATGAAATTGAATCTAGCATTAGTCAAGTTGCTTGGAGTCGGAATTTTTTAAATCAGTATTTACCTAAATTGAGCTTGATAGAAGGGTTAAGACAACCGTTAAAACGCTATACTTTACGTCAGTTGTCAGAGCATGCCCATACATTTGACTGGCGATCTGTTTATGAAAAGCTGCGACAAACGGACAAACGGTTGCGTTTCATAGACCAAGAACGACGCGAGTTATCTTCACAAGAGGATGAGTTGAACATTTGGAGTCATTTTGATGAAAATCCATCTGTATTAACAACACTTGATCAATCCATTGGTTTATTAGGTACATTGCCTAATTCAGAATTATCCCGCTTAACAGAAAGTCTGGACAAATTACCAGACGCCTACCTTGAAGTGATTCACCAAAATACTACATCAGCTTATATACTGATTCTTGTACATAAAGACAGTCGCCAAAAAGCGACTAGTTTTTTGAGAAGTACTGGATTTGAAGAATATTATTATCCATTTGATGGCAAACCATCACAAGATTTGCAAACGATCAAGAAAAAAGCTGAGGAATTGGCTACGGAAGAGGCTTCATTGAAAAAAGAGCTGAAAGCCATGCAGGCTGATTACTACTCTTTGGGTTTGATCGCAGAATACTTAGAAGGGTTGTTGCTGCGTGTTAACAGTAATGAGCATCTTTTAAAATCGAACTACACAGTCAGCATCAGTGGCTGGGTCCCTGTCGAAAGAGCGGATCGCTTGGTCAAACAAGTCGAAGCGGCAACTGGTGAGGAATATCATTTAGAATTCCAAGAAGTCAAAGAGGAAGAATACGAAAAGGTACCGATTCTTTTGAATAACGGTCCTTTGACACAACCTTTTGAGGGTCTTGTCGAAATGTACAGCTTGCCTCAATACGATGAATTGGATCCAACGCCTTTGATGGCACCTTTCTATGCGATTGCTTTTGGTATGATGGTAGCGGATTTTGGTTACGGTCTATTATTGTTTTTAGCTATTCTTATAGGAAAACGATTGTTTTATTTTAAACCAGGGATGAAACGCCAACTGACATTCTTTCAGCTTTGTGCGATCCCAACAATGGCATGGGGCTTGATTTACGGAAATATTTTTGGTTTTGAGTTTTCGTTCCAGTTATTGTCTACGAATTCGGATATTACCCAGATTTTAGCTATATCAGTGATTTTTGGCTATTTACAGGTTATGTTTGGTCTAGTATTGAAGTTTTATATCTTGTGGAAAAAACAAGACGACAAACTACGAGCATTTTTCCAAGCTGGATCATGGATCTTTTTCTTGCTAAGTGCACTTGTGATTGTCGCAGGAATGCTGTTGATGCCTGAAAGTAACTTACAGCAGCTGGGCTTGATCGGACTTCTAGTTAGCTTAGGAATGATCGTTTTTGGCGGCAGCTTAGATGGTCAGACCTTGGCAGGAAAGTTTGGTAGTGGTCTTTATGGACTGATGGATGTGACTTCTTATCTAGGAGACCTGATCAGTTACACTCGTTTGATGGCACTAGGTGTTGCCGGCGGAAGTATCGCAGCGGCATTCAACCTGATTATCAGCTATCTACCGGTAGCGGCCCGTTTTACTGTCGGGATCTTACTATTTGTTGCGCTACACGGATTAAATATATTTTTGAGTTACTTGAGTGCGTATGTTCACGGTATTCGTTTGCAGTATCTTGAATTTTTTGGCAAGTTTTACACAGGTGGCGGTAGAGCATTCAAACCACTAAAATCTACAGAACAATACGTGGAAGTTATTTCAGAAGAAAAACAACAGCAGGGGGAAGAATAGATGGAAAATTGGATTAGTTTCTTTTACGAAAACGGCGGGATCATTTTTACCGCATTAGGAATCGCAACAGCAACAATTTGTGGTGGGATCGGATCAACGATCGGGGTTGGACTGACCGCCGAAGCAGCTGCAGGACTAACAGCAGAACAGCCTGAAAAATTTGGTCAGGCATTGATTTTGGAATTATTGTCAGCCACACAAGGATTGTATGGGTTCGTTATTTCATTTATGATCTTTTTACAATTGACCGGTGATATCAGCTTCCAACGCGGATTGTATTTATTCGTTGCTTCATTACCGATCGCGATCACAGCGATTGCTGCTGGGATGTACCAAGGGCGTGCCGCTTGTGCAGCGATGCAGATTCTAGCGAAAAAACCAGAACATGTAACAAAAGGGATTATTTATGTTGCGATGATGGAAACCTACGGGATTTTAGGATTCGTTATTTCCTTCTTACTTGTTATGAACTAGGAGGTTTGAGATGTCGGATATCAAAAAGTTAACAGATAAAATCATTCAAGATGCTCAAAGAAAAAAGGAAATTCGTTTGAATGATGGATTAAAAAAATTGACACAACAGGAAAAATTCCAAAAAAATAAAGTCGAACGTCAAGTAGAAGATCTTTTGCAACGTTTCGAAAAAGATGTTCAAGCAGAACTGAGCTTAAAGATTTCTGATTTGCATGTAAAGTCTCGTAGTCGACTATTAGCAACGAAGCAAGCAGTTTTAGATGAATTATTTGAAGAGGCGTTAGTAGCGTTACGTGAATTATCACCAGAAGAATTCAATCAGTTTGTACTTTCAAATATCCAAAAAACGCATTTGACTGGGGATGCAGAAATCGTTATGGGAGAAGACAGTCTGCATTATGCAACGAAGGAAGTCGTAGAAAGATGGCAAAAGCAAACGGATGAGAACTTGCATCTTTTACTTTCAGAGACAACCGTTCCAAATCGAGGTGGCTTTTTGTTACGACAAGGAGAAGTTGAATTCAATTTTCTTTTTGAATCACTCGTGAGTGCCTCGGAAGAGGATTTGAGTAATCAACTGCTGGAATTGATATTTGAAGAAGAATAAGAGGTGTTACAATGAAAGATATTCAATACAGCACGGTCAATACTCGTATTCGTACCTATGAAGGAAAACTACTTCAAAAAAATGTTTATGAACGAATGCTTGCTGTAGAGACACCCGAAGAGATTTTTAATATATTGCAAGAAACAGATTATGGTGATTTTATTGATGAGGATGCATCCGTTCGTGAGTTTGAAGGTGTTTTACTGGCAGAACAAAAACGAATGTATGAAACACTCTATGAGATTTCGCCAGATCGTCGATTGATCGATTTGTTTACACTAAAGTATGACTATCAAAATCTGAAAGTGCTGGTGAAAGAAGAGCATGTCGAAAGAGATTTATCTAATCTCTTGGTGCCTTTTGGTTCTGTATCTTTGTCAGTTCTTAAAGAGCTTGTGCAGGTTAGGAATAGTGATCAGGTGGATCCTAAGATGGTTGCATGTATCAAGGAAGTTTTTCAGTATATGGAAGACTACAATGAGTATCAAGCACTCGATATCATTTTTGACAATTATTACTGGGAGCATTTGCTTGATTTAGTCCAGCAAGAAGATGATGAGAACTTGCAACGCTTGATTTACCGGAATATTGATGTTTTCAATATTTCAACGGTTTTACGCAGTTACTTGATGGGACGTCATAAAGGGTTTATCAGTGCAGTGTTAGCTGAAGGTGGAACACTTTCTACAGAACGTATGGTGGAAGCGATCAGTTATTCTTTAGACGAATTTGTTAGTTATCTGCAGGAGACGCAGTATAAAAAACTGATCGATCACAGCTATGAAGAACTGACGACTAAGAAAACACTGAATGATTTTGATTTACGCAAAGATGATTTTCTGATGGAACGCTTGAAGGAGCGGAAAATCGTTCCTTTTGGTCCCACGGCAATCACAGGGTACATCTACGCAAAAGAGACGGAAATCAAAAATCTTCGTATTCTGCTGATTGGCAAGATCAACAGAATCCCGGAGGAAATTTTACGAAGTCGGGTGCGTGAGACATATGTATAAAAAAATCGGTATGCTAGGCGGGAAAAACTCGATTTTGCCTTTTAAAGGGCTGGGGATCGATGTGTTTCCTATTTCAAGTATTGAGCAGGCACGCTTGTTGTTGATCGAAATGGCAGAAGAGTACGGTGTGATTTTTATTACAGAGCGTTTGACAGAGCAATTGGAAGAGACGATCGCTCAATACGATAGCCGTCCCACGCCGGCGATCATTCCGATCCCAAGTAGTACAGGTAGTCTGGGAATCGGCATGGACCGCATTCAAAGAAACGTGGAAAAAGCAATTGGAATGAATATATTAGATGATGACTAAGCGATAAGCAGTTAGTAGGAGGAGATTTTTTGGCAATCGGAACAATTACAAAAGTTTCTGGTCCTTTAGTTACTGCTCGCGGACTTCAAGGAGCAAAAATCCATGAGATCTGTAAAGTAAGTGAAAAAGGTTTGATCGGAGAAATCATAGAGTTAAAAAAAGGCATTGCCTCGATTCAAGTATATGAAGAAACTGCGGGAATCGGTCCTGGTGAAGTCGTTGAAACAACAGGTGCGCCTTTGTCTGTTGAACTGGCACCAGGTTTGTTGTCGCAAATGTTTGATGGTATCCAACGTCCATTAGACAAATTTATGGCACAAACAGAAAGTGACTTTCTGGAGAGAGGGGTTTCGATCGATCCTCTAGACTGGCAAAAAAAATGGACTTTTGTTCCAAAAAAAGCAGTCGGTGACAAAGTAGAGCCCGGAGATATTATCGGTGTGGTTCAAGAGACATCAGCGATCGAACATCGGATCATGATTCCTCACAATATCAGAGGAACGATCAAAGAGATCCACGCTGGTAATTATAGTATCACGGAACCTGTTTGTTTGCTGGAAACCAGAGAAGGCGAACAGAACGTCACGATGATGCAACGTTGGCCAGTCCGTGTCCCTCGTCCGTTCCAAACAAAATTAAAACCTGGAGAGCCTTTGGTGACAGGTCAACGCGTGATCGACACCTTCTTTCCAGTTGCTAAAGGTGGTTCTGCAGCAGTTCCAGGGCCGTTTGGTGCCGGAAAAACCGTTGTACAGCACCAGGTAGCTAAATGGGCAGATGTAGACATCGTGGTTTATGTAGGTTGTGGTGAACGTGGAAACGAAATGAAGGATGTTATCAATGAGTTTCCTGAACTGATCGATCCTCAAACAGGAAAATCGATCATGGAACGAACGGTTTTGATCGCCAACACGTCAAACATGCCGGTAGCGGCTCGTGAAGCCTCGATTTATACAGGGATCACGATTGCAGAGTATTACCGCGACATGGGTTACAGTGTAGCGATTATGGCGGATTCAACCTCTCGCTGGGCGGAAGCATTGCGGGAAATGAGTGGTCGTCTGCAAGAGATCCCCGGAGATGAAGGCTATCCGGCCTATCTAGGAAGTCGTATTGCAGAATATTATGAGCGTGCAGGACGTTTCCAAACGACTGGTAGTGAACCAAGAGAAGGTAGTATCACAGCAATCGGAGCAGTTTCACCCGCGGGTGGAGATATTTCTGAGCCAGTGACACAGAATACCCTACGAATCGTCAAAGTTTTCTGGGCGCTGGATAGTACATTGGCACAAAAACGACATTTCCCATCGATCAACTGGATTACTTCCTATTCGTTGTATGAAGATGAAATGAATGAGTATCTAGACAGCGTTATGGGAAATGAGTGGTCTGAAAAAGTTGGGGAAGCAATGGCAATCTTACAAGACGAAAGTCGTTTGGAGGAAATCGTCCAATTGGTTGGGATCGACTCACTTTCTCAAAAAGATCGGGTAACTATGATTACTGCCCGTTCTTTAAGACAAGATTATCTACAGCAAAATGCTTTTGATGATGTCGATACCTTTACTTCAAGAACCAAGCAGTTCAAAATGTTGACCAACATCTTGTATTTCCATCAGGAAGCCCAAAGAGCCATTCAATTGGGTGCCTACATTGATGAGATCATCAAAGGAACCGTGGCATTGAGAGAAAAGATCGCCCGCAGTAAATACATTCCAGAAGAAGAGCTGGATCGTTTAGATGATATTCACAAAGAAATCCAGCAAACACTGCACAAAGTAGTTGAAGAAGGGGGAATGAGCTAATGTTAAAAGAATATCGTTCCGTCTCTGAGATTGC
The DNA here is from genome assembly GCF_053760925.1 of Enterococcus olivae. Taxonomy (NCBI): domain Bacteria; kingdom Bacillati; phylum Bacillota; class Bacilli; order Lactobacillales; family Enterococcaceae; genus Enterococcus; species Enterococcus olivae. The sequence continues at coordinate 8,780 of NZ_JBSMVT010000004.1, read as the reverse complement.
AGGCCCTTTGATGGTCGTTGAGAATGTCAAGGGAGTTAAATTTGATGAATTAGTAGAGATTCGTACAGACGGTGGTGAATTGCGCCGAGGTCAGGTACTTGAAGTTAGTGATGATAAAGCAGTTGTTCAGATTTTTGAAGGCACAAGTAACTTAGGTGCGGAAGAAAGTAAAGTTCGTTTCTTGGGCGACGGTTTGACATTAGGCGCGTCGCCAGACATGCTGGGACGGATCTTTGATGGACTAGGCAAACCTAAAGACAATGGTCCACGAATTATTCCAGAAAAGCGTCTGGATGTAAACGGCGAGGCGATTAATCCAATGGCTCGTGATTTCCCAGATGAATTTATTCAAACAGGGATCTCAACGATCGACCATTTAAATACACTGGTGCGTGGACAGAAACTACCGATTTTCTCTGCTTCAGGTCTACCACATAAAGAAATCGCTGCCCAAATTGCCCGTCAGGCAACGGTACCTGGTCAAGAAGGAAACTTCGCGATTGTCTTTGCAGCGATCGGTATTCCTTTTGAAGAATCGGAATTCTTTATTGAGGAGTTCCGTAAAACAGGCGCCTTGGATCGCTCGGTCTTGTTTTTGAATTTGGCGAATGATCCTGCTGTTGAACGGATCGCTACACCAAAAATGGCATTGACGGCAGCCGAATATTTGGCTTTTGAAAAGGACATGCACGTGCTGGTTATCATGACAGACATGACGAACTATTGTGAGGCATTGCGTGAAGTATCGGCCGCACGTCGAGAAATTCCAGGCCGTCGTGGTTATCCAGGGTATTTGTATACGAACCTAGCAACTCTGTATGAACGTGCAGGTCGTTTGATGGGTAAGGAAGGTTCAGTGACCCAAATTCCGATCCTGACGATGCCTGATGATGACAAGACCCATCCGATTCCTGACTTGACTGGCTATATCACGGAAGGACAGATCATTCTTTCTAGAGAACTAGATAAGAAAAATATCAATCCACCCGTAGATATCTTACCAAGTCTTTCTCGTTTGAAGGACAAAGGAACCGGAGAAGGAAAAACGCGTAAAGACCACGCATCGACCATGAACCAAATCTATTCTGCTTATGCAGACGGGAAAGCCGCTAAAGAGCTTTCGATCGTTTTGGGAGAATCTGCTTTGTCTGATGTAGACAAAAAATTCGCCCGTTTTGCGGATCTTTTTGAAAGTCAGTATGTTAACCAAGGCTTCAATACCAACCGTACGATCGAAGAAACACTGGATCTTGGTTGGAAATTGTTAGCGACTCTTCCACGAGAAGAACTAAGCCGGATCAAAGAAGAATATATTGAAGAGTACCTTCCGAAAGAAGAGGAGTTGGATGATTAATGGCAATAATGAACGTCAATCCAACACGTATGGAGCTCAGTCGTTTGAGAAAACGACTGACCACTGCTACTAGAGGGCACAAGCTGTTGAAAGATAAGCAAGATGAATTGGTGCGCCAATTTATCACCTTAATCAAAAAAAATCAGCAGCTGCGTAAAAACATGGAGACTGAGCTTCAGCAGGGTATGGAAAAATATGTTTTAGCATCTAGCAGCATTCCCGATAATGTTTTACAGGAAGCCTTCGCGATCCCTTTAAATAGAATGTCTTTGGATGTACAGAGCAAAACTATTATGAACATGGATGTTCCAGTACTGAACGAAGTGTTTGAGGAAGACGAATCGGAAAAAAACTTTTCCTACGGCTTCATGAGTACAACAAGTGAGCTGGATCTTTCCTTAAGTCACTTGGACTCGATTTTACCGATGATGATTCAATTAGCGGAGATTGAGAAGACCTGTCAGTTGATGTCTGATGAGATCGAACGGACACGTCGTCGGGTCAACGCTTTGGAATATATGACGATTCCCAAGCTAACTGAAACGATCGCCTATATTGAGCGGACACTTGCTGAAAGTGAGCGTTCGAATCTGACACGCTTGATGAAAGTTATTGATGTTATCGAAGCAGAATAAAAAAGTCCTGAACTTGTTTGTACGAGTTCAGGACTTTTTTGCTGTAAGTAGTTTTTTAGAGGTTTGGATCAGAGAGAGAGCTGGTTAAAAAATGGGACAGTTATTGCCCACTTTAGGTGAGAAAGCGTTATTTTTCTTTGTGTTTTTCATGGTAAACTAAAAGAAAAATAAATAAAAGAGGTGTGCACGATGTCACTCACAGAAATGATCCTTCGTATTAGTCTGGCCACTGTTGTTTCAGGTCTTATTGGTTTTGATCGAGAGCTCAAGCACCGACCTGCTGGAATACGTACGCACATTTTGGTTTGTATCGGGGCAGCAATTATTGCGATGATCCAGGAGCAAATTTCTTTCACAGCTATAGAATTTGCCAAGGAATATCCTGATCTTCAAGGAGTGATTCGCTCAGATGAAGCACGACTTATTGCTCAAGTGGTCAGTGGGATTGGCTTTTTGGGGGCAGGGACGATCATCGTCACCAAAAGATCCGTGCAGGGATTGACGACTGCCGCTTCTTTGTGGACGGTTGCTGGTTTGGGATTGGCGATTGGTATGGGTTTTTACAGGATTGGGGTTTTAGGCTCTATCCTTATCTTGATCGTTTTATCCATTTTAAATCGCATTATTCGACCTGCTGATGTCAAATATATCGAGATCCGGTATGTTTATTCTGAGGAGGCGAAGCAATTCATTGATGCGTATTTTAGTAAGCAACATTTGATTGTCAAAGAACATGATGTCGATGTGGACCTGTCTCAAGAAAATCCCTTATTTAGAGAAACCTTTCGTTTAGAAGTACCACTAGATTTTTCTGATGAAGAGCTGCTACGAACCTTTATTCAGACTCAATTTATTCAGCACATAAGAATGCGAAAAATCTAATCAGTTGGTTCTTTTCAGACTTTACCTGTATACTCTATTCAGTGAAATGATCATTGCTGAAGGGAGTAAAAAAATGAAATTAGAAGTAAGACGACGGTTGATCGGCACGATTCCTCTGCTGGAAGTCGTGGCTCAAGAACATTTATATGAAAAGCTACCGTTGATCGTGTACTATCACGGCTGGCAAACGCAAAAAGAGCTGGTATTGACACAAGGACGAAAATTAGCTCAAGCGGGTTTCCGAGTTGTCTTGCCAGATGCAGCTAATCACGGTGATCGTAAGAATCCTGTATCAACAATTCCTTCTTTGACCTTTTGGCAAAGTATTCAGACTAATTTATTCGAATTTGAGCTGATCGTGAATTTTTTTCGCCAATTGGATCTGTTGGAAGGATGGATCGGCGTTGGTGGTGTTTCAATGGGAGGGATGACTACATGTGGGCTGCTGACTCAGCATCCTGAGATTTCTGCTGCAGCCTGCGTCATGGGATCTCCATCCTATATAAAATATCGAGAAGCTTTGGAAAGAAATATTAGCAAACGTGGCTTGCATTTACCCAAGGACTATCATGCCTTGACCCAGTGGATCGAGAGCTACGATTTAGAGACACACTATGCTTCTTTACCTAAACGCCCCTTGTTTTTCTGGCATGGCAAGGAAGATGAGAAGATCCCTTTCGAGCAAGTTTCCGAATTCATCGAAAAAAATGCAGACGATGTGATCATTTTTGATGCTGTACAGGAGCGTCATTTGGTAAAAGGTGAAACGATGACAAAAGTAACAGATTTTTTCAGAGACGCCTACGAAAAATCACCCCATCAATAAGCGATGGAGTGATTTTTTTACTCGTCGATTCGTTTGTTTTTATCGTAGTATTGTCGATCATGCTCGTTGATTTCTCTTAAGACACGACAAGGGTTGCCGACTGCTACGACATTGGCTGGAACATCCTTGGTCACAACACTACCTGAACCGATGACTGAATTTTCACCAATTGTCACACCGGGCATAACGACACTGTTGGCGCCGATCCAGACATTGTCTTTGATCGTGATCGGTAAATTGTATTGCGCTTGTTGTTTTCGAGAAACCGGATCAATCGGATGTGTTCCAGCTGCAAGAACCACGTTGGGTCCAAATTGGACATAATCTCCTATATATATGGCGGTATCGTCAACTAAAGTCAAATTAAAGTTCGCATAAACATGATTGCCGACATGCACATATTTTCCGCCCCAGTTGGCATGAAAAGGGGTTTCGATATAGCAGTCCGGACCAATCTCAGCAAACATTTTTTGTAAGAGTGCCTGTTTTTCCTCCTGTTTAGAGGGGGGCAACTGATTATAGGCAAAGAGCCGATCGAGGCACTGGCTTTGGTCTTGAGCAATCGATTCATCTGTACAGTTGTAAACTTTCTGATGGTGCATACGGTATAAAATTTCTTCTTTTTCCATAAGAACCTCCTTCATCGTTCTACATTCATTCTACCTGTTTTTAGGAAGGAAGAGGAGCTTTTTTACTCATTTATTGCACTTCGGCTGATCTGAATGTGAGGTCTCTAACAAGCAAAATAGTCGTTTTTTGTTGAAGTTTTTCATATACTATACGATGTATGACTTGAAGGAGGAGTAACAAAAAATGGATTATCGCGTATTACTTTACTATAATTACACAACGATTGAAGACCCGGAATTATTTGCGAAAGAACATTTGGCATTTTGTAAATCGATTGGCTTGAAAGGCCGTATTTTAGTGGCAGAAGAAGGAATCAACGGAACGGTCTCTGGAACGATCGAAGCAACCGAAGCGTATATGGAGCATATGCATGCTGACGAACGTTTCAAAGATACTTGGTTCAAGATCGATGAATCAGAAGGGCATGCTTTTAGAAAAATGTTTGTACGTCCTCGTAAGGAATTGGTTGCCTTAAATCTAGAAGACGACATCAATCCCCATGAATTGACTGGAAAATATTTGGATCCGAAAGAATTCAAAGAAGCGTTACTGGATGAAGAGACAATTGTTTTGGATGCCCGCAACGATTATGAATTTGATTTAGGACATTTCCGTGGAGCCGTTCGTCCAGATATTCGTAGCTTCCGCGAATTGCCACAGTGGATCCGTGACAACAAAGAAAAATTTATGGACAAAAAAGTAGTGACTTACTGTACAGGTGGCATTCGTTGTGAGAAATTCTCCGGTTGGTTATTGCGTGAAGGCGTCGAGAATGTTGCGCAACTGCATGGCGGTATTGCGATGTACGGCAAAGATCCTGAAGTTCAAGGCGAATTATGGGATGGAAAAATGTATGTATTTGATGACCGCATCAGTGTCGAGGTCAACCATGTAGACAAGCAAGTGATCGGTAAAGACTGGTTCGATGGGACCCCTTGCGAACGCTATGTCAATTGTGCGAACCCAGAATGTAACCGTCAGTTCTTAACTTCAGAAGAAAATGAAGCCAAGCATTTAGGTGGCTGCTGCTACGAGTGTGCGGCAAATGAAAACAATCGCTATGTCGTGACACATAACATCTCTGCTGAAGAAAGAGATGCACGTTTAGCTAAATTAGCACCAGAAGCAACTGCGTAATCAATGAGTATTGAGATCTGCTCTAAATAAAAACTGTGATACCTGATGAAATCAATGTTTAAAGCTGATTTCATCGGGTATTTTTGTCGAGTTTATAGTAGGAGACAAAAAATATTTTCTATCTACATCTAGCGTCGGATTTCTTTTTTTCTCCAATATGCGATACTATTTATATAAGCAGGGGAAAATTCTAAATAAAGGGGAGTTTCTAATGAAAAAGTTGTATATTAAGCAAAAAGTATTCAGTATTGGTGAAAAATTTACTGTTATCGATGAACACGAGCGTCCACATTATTTTGTTGAAGGCAGTTTTTTTCAAATTCCTAAGCGTTTTTCTATTCAGGATGCTCAAGGGGGTGAGATTGGTAATATTACCAAAAAAGTATTTTCACTACTGCCTAAATTCTTTTTAGAAGTGGATGGTCAAGAGATCATTTTGGAAAAAGAGTTCACTTTTTTCAAAGCAAAGTATTCTATTTCAGCTCAAGGAGTTCGTGTTGAGGGCAATTGGTGGGATATGGATTTTGAGGTTTATGCTTATGGTGAACAAGTCGCAACGATCAGTAAACATTGGTTTACTTGGGGAGACAGCTACGAGGTGACGATTTTAGATGAAGATTTGGAACGTCTGATCATTTCGTTAGTGATTGCTATTGATTGTGTCAAAGCGGATGAATCAGCATCTAGCAGTGCGAGTAGTTAAAATTACTATTAAAAGAAAAATACCTAATGAAATCAATGGAAAACAGATTTCATTAGGTATTTTATTTGTTAAAGTAGCGTCTGAAATTCTGATCAAAATATAAAAATAAACAATACTTTTCAATAGGCGAAGTAGCGAAGGAAGCCAAGGTCTCAACATCGGCCATACGACATTGGGAAAAAGAGAGCTTAGTTCATCCTCAAAGAAACCTTGATAGCGGCTTTCGTCAGTTTGACATTGAGGATATTCGAAAAATCTTTATTATTCGTACGGTGCAACGAACTGTTTTTTCTCTAGAGATTGTCAGAGAAGTTCTAAAAGAAATAGAAAATAATAAAATTACGCAAACTAGAGAGATAGCAAGTCATGCTTTAGACCAAGTAAATGTTATTCTTTTCAAACAAATCAAAGGGATTGCTGCATGTGATTATTTATTGAAAACGATTGACGAAGAGGAATAGAATTGCTGTACTATGCAACGAAGCTCGCCTTTTTTATGTGAGTCTATTTAAGGAAGCTCTTTCAACTGTGAAATGTTGCTATATAAGCGCACCTGTCACTTATAATAGAGTGAGAGATTCCCTCTCTAAATATTTTTCAAAAAAAGCTGGCAATCGCTTCCTTTTCTCTTTAGAATGAAGTAAATAAATAAAAAGAGAGAAGGTCAATCAATGTTATATGGATCAATTGAAGCAGGTGGAACAAAATTTGTGTGTGCAATCGGGAATGAAGACTTAGAAATCGTGGAGCGTGTCAGCTATCCGACAACCACTCCGGAAGAAACGATGTCTTCTGTGATCGAATTTTTTAGTCAATACCAAGAAGAACTAGTTGCGATCGGTGTCGGCTCTTTCGGACCGATCGATATTCATAAAGATTCTGAAACATATGGGTATATTACTTCGACACCAAAATTAGCTTGGCAAAACTTTGATTTTGTCGGGACATTAAAAAAATCTTTTGATGTGCCGGTTGCTTGGACGACAGATGTGAATGCTGCGGCTTACGGCGAATATGTCTTCGGAAACGGTAAAGGACTTTCAAGTGTCGTTTACTATACGATTGGTACGGGAGTTGGCGGCGGTGCCCTGCAGGACGGACGCTTTATTGAAGGCTTTAGTCATCCGGAAATGGGACATATGATGATCGTACCGCATTCTGATGATGATTTTAAAGGCAATTGTCCTTTTCACGGCAACTGTCTGGAAGGCATGGCAGCTGGACCGGCGATCGAAAAGCGTAGTGGTAGAAAAGGGCAAGACATTCCGGCAGATGATCCTATTTGGGCAATCGAAGCGGAGTATATCGCACAGTGTGCCTACAATACGACATTGATGTTATCACCAGACGTAATCATTTTTGGTGGCGGCGTGATGAAACAGCGCCATATGGTGGAGAAAGTTCATCAGGCATTCAAACGTTTGCTGAACAATTACGTGAAAACACCTAGTCTGGACAAATATATCGTCACGCCTGCTTTGGAAGACAATGCAGGAACACTAGGATGCTTGGCATTGGCGAAAAATGCAGAATTACATGCACATTGATTGACTGAAAGGCGGGACGGGAATGAGTTTGTATCTGGAGATTCCCAATCTTAATCAAAAATTTCCTTATCGTTGTTTTTTAAACGACGGCATGGCGATTACTTATCCTCACTGGCACAAGGAGATCGAGCTGATCTATGCGAATCGCGGTCGCGTAAACATTGGGATCGGTGAGACGGTTGTTACACTAGAAGAAGGGGAAATCATTTTCTTTGCAAGTGGAGAACCGCACTATTTCCTTGCGTCACCAGATAATGAGCGGTATGTGTATCAATTTGATCTGAAGTTGTTTGATGAAACGATCCTACGTAAAGGACAGGAAAGTCTGCTTTCCCTGTTCGAACAGGGAGAACGTCATAGTCGCTATTGGCCGGAAGCCTTTAGACAAACAATCATCGAATTGCTGGTGGAACTGTATCATTTGGAATCCGAGACCACAGCCGGTAAAAACTATCTAGTTTTGAGTAATCTGTATCGGCTGATCGGTGAATTGTACCGAACACTTCCACGTAAGGAAGAGCAGAAGAAAATCACTCCAACAGCCATTCATCGAAAAGAGACTTTGATGAGATTAAACGAGATTTTTGAATATATTGAAAATCAGTATCAGGAATCGATCACGGTAGAGGAAGTCGCCAAGCACGTAGGCTTTAGCCCCTACTACTTTACACGTTTTTTTAAAAAGAATACGGGACAGACTTTTATTCAATTTTTGACAGAATATCGCGTCAATCAAGCAAAATTTATTTTGGCAAATGAAAAATTACCGATGGCTGAAGTGGCCGAGGATGCAGGATTTTCCAGTGTGAAAACCTTCCATCATGTATTTAAAGAAGCGGTGGGGCAATCTCCATTGCAGTATCAAAAAATGATGCGTTCATAAAAGTAAAGACATCTGGTAATCAGATGTCTTTACTTTTATTTTTTATTCAAATTTTATCACTGGTGTTGCATAAAAATAATTTAGAATATTCTGAAAACTAATTTTCGTGGAAATAGGTCAAAAGAAACTGTGCTGACGCAAAGGATGACTTTTTCCAGAAAAATTTTTACCTGTTATTCAACT